>DGGQ01000191.1 GCA_002392275.1 Treponema sp. UBA3870 | reverse complement strand
GGGGTTCGAATCCCCCTCTTTCCGTTTAGGTCCAGATGCTTTGCACATCACAGCTGGAAAACCCCGCCAGATCCGGAAGGAAGCAACGGTATTCAGATTGTGGTGGTGCCGAAGATTATCTGGGCCTTTTTCAGTATTAATCAGCATTTCCCTAAGAACTCTCTTATTTATCTCTTAGCCGCATTTAAAGATTCTCCCACCCCGATGATGTATATTCGTTAGTGTCAGCAGGAAAAAGTCTGACAAAAAACATACAGGCGTGGACCTAAGGAGAACTAAGCTTATGAAAAAAATCACAAAGGTGACAACGGCGGCAATTGTGCTTGCAACAATCGTTTCGGCAGGAGCGTTTGCATCCAGCGGAAAAAAATCTGACGGCAAGTCCAGAACAGAAATGAACAGACCGCAGCAGGAAAACTCGGATGGAAAAAATCAGATGGACCGTGGCGGACCAAGGGGAAAGTTTGGTGCTTTTGATGAAAACGCGGTAATTGGGCAGATAAAATCTGTTGACGCAAAAAACAATAAAATCAAAATCAGCGATGCGGATGGAAATGTCACAGAATATGCCGTAACCGGATTCACCAAAATTATGAGCATGAAATCACCTTCAGCAGATAGTGCCGAATCCAAAACTGATGAAACAAATGCGAGCAAGGAAAAACCCGACACAAAAGCAGCAGGCAAAAAAAGAGGTCAGGGCCAGAGCATGGAAACTCTTGGACTCACCGATTTAAAGGAAGGTTCCTGGGTGATGCTTTCAACCATTGACGGGACAACAAAAACAAAACAGGTTGACAAGATTTTTGTCAAACAGGCAGAGTAAAATGGCAGCCAGCAAATAATCTTTTTTCTAAAATCCTCCTTTTTCTGGCGGTCCTTGAAGTTTTCGGGGGCCGCCTTTTTTTCGCCGCCCTACAATTTTTCAATCAGACCAAATGGTGTCAACGAAAAATCCGGGCAGATTTTTTTTGAGCCAAGGGCATGGGCAAGGCTTGCGGATTTTGCAGCATCCAGCGGTGAATATTTTTGTGCCAGAAGAGAAGCGACAAGACCCGACAAAACATCGCCACTTCCAGCCTTTGCCAGCGACGCTTCCCCATGTGGATTGAAAAACATTTCGCAATCAGAGTCCGAATCTGCCTTGCACGCAATCAGCACGACCGCCCCTTTCAAAATAAGAGTTATCCCTGGAAATGCCCCGCAAAACTTTTGAGAAAGCTCCACCCGATTTTTGACGACATCGCCGGTAGAAAAATTTCCAAGCCCACATTTTTCAAGCAGGACGGAAAATTCTTTTGGATGCGGAGTCATTACAGTCTGAGATTTTTGTCCGCTCCTTTTTTGCAAAATCTCTAAGATTTCGTCATGGTAAAAAATATCCGCATCAAGAACAATCGGAATTTCCGGGTTTTCGTA
Source organism: Treponema sp. UBA3870 (assembly GCA_002392275.1). Taxonomy (GTDB): domain Bacteria; phylum Spirochaetota; class Spirochaetia; order Treponematales; family Treponemataceae; genus Treponema_D. The sequence continues at coordinate 22,435 of DGGQ01000191.1, read as the reverse complement.
AATATACCTTTTGATTTCAGATATTTCGCAATCACGTCCCAGCCCCATTCCAAGCGCAATGGCCGATGTTTTTTCAGGAAAGTTTTTTGCGCACATGATTTCATAAGGAACAATTGCTTCCGATGGGAAACCGTTTTCATCAAGAGAAATCTTTTCGCCAGGAGAATGCTTGTTTTTAAAATCAACAAGGGTCGCAAGGCCCGCCCCAAATTTCAGAGCCGCACAGGACGCAATCACCGAAGCACCTATTTTTTCTCCGGCGACAACAGCTACGTGACCAAAGTTACCCTTGTTCACATTCGGATTTTTCCGAAACGGATATTTACAGTCGGACTCCTCAAGCAAAAAATATTTTGTCCCCTGATTTTGCGGCGCTGAGCTTTCAAAAGTTTCGCGGTCAAGTCCCAGACCGGCACATTCAATTTTTCCACAGACCTCTTTTGCAAAATCAGAGTAGAGGGCAAGTTTCAGAGCACCCATCGTGACAGTTTCATCAGCACGGAAACATTCGCCACAAACATTTCCAATCAAATCAAGACCGGACGGAATGTCGCAGGCAAGCTTGAAGCACTCCATCGCATTGATTTTTTTGACCAGAGCCGAAATCTCATCCGGCAGCGCACCGTGGAATCCGCTTCCAAAAATGCAGTCAACGACGGCATCAAAATTATTTTTTTCAACAAGGGAGTCAAAATCAGAAAGAGGAACAAATTTTACGCCGCAGTTTTTTGCACGTCTTTTTTGCAGAAGGCACATATCGGATCTTTCGGGCGCACAAACCAGAACCACCACAGAAACATTTTTTGAAAAAATCCTACGCGCAAGGGCATAACCGTCGCCACCGTTGTTTCCGCCGCCGCACAAAATCAGAACCGATTTTTTTCCTGCCAATTTTTTTTCAAGGGCTGAGGCAGCGTTTTCCATCATCAAATCTTCGCTAAGGCAAAACCGCTCACGGCATGCCATGTCCAGTTTACGTGTGTCTAAAAATATTTTCCGCATGTGTGGATTATAAAATCTTTTTGGCTTCTTGTCATGGACAAAAAAAAGGGGCCATCCGTTTTGGACAGCCCCGGTGTTTTTTCGGAATCAGCATGGATTAGAATGTCACGTCAAAGCTCGCAACGTTCTTTCCGGTGGACACATTCCTGATGTAGAATGTGTATTTGCCGCTGAATCCCCTGTCCTTGAGCACGTCCTTGTTGGTTGTGATTTTCTGTTTTGGTCCGGAGAAGTATGCCTTTGCTGTCTTGTCCAACGGACCGTTCGGAGAATTCTTGTCACCAAAGGTATAATATTTTACATTGGTTCCCCAGTCGTCAATATAATCCCTAAGTGCCTTGTTCAGAAGCTCATACCTCTCGGGTGTAGTGCCTTCCGGTGCGGAGAACGACATGATGTACTCACCAACAAGATTGCTTGGCTTTTTGATGTAGTCGTAATAAATCCAGCCGGTGCTTTGGTCGTACCACCTTGAAGTCAGCCGTCCCAGACCTCCAATCCATGACGTAAGCATTTCCAAATTGACATTCACCGTAGTCGTAAGCTCTATGGTCTTATACTTTGGCGCAAAATTGCTCGGGCGGGTGTAGATTGTGTAGGTGTCAAAAGTTACCGCGTTAGTCTGAATGCTCTTTGCACCGTTGCATTTTGTGACAAGCCCATCCCAGTAGCCTTCCACTTTTGGAGCAGTGAAAGACCATTTCGCAGAATGTTGGTCCGCTGCCGGCTCAAATTTTACGGATATATCTGGAATCGACCTGCTGGAAGATTGGCTGACCGAGTATCCAACAGAAAGTCCAGCCGTTGGTCCGGATGAGTTCACTCCGGCATTTGCTCCAATCGAAAATCCTGAACCGGAAGTGAAATTTGTGCTTCCAGCCGAATTCTGCGGGCTGCACTTGCTTGCGTCAACCGTCGCGCCGTTTACATAGGACTTTATTGAGCATTTCTCAAAATAGGGGCTAACATATTTGTCAGACCACTCGGTGACATTGTTGAGCTGCTGATTGTTGCAGACCACCGATGTCTTCACAAGATACCATTCCTTTTGCGCTGAAATGTCGCAGGCACACCAGACATCAATATAAATCTGGACATTCTCCGACCTGCCCTCGTAACGACCGTCATAGTGTGTCCTCTCGTTTGTCTTAAAAGTCGCCGTAAAATTGTGGACAGCGGACTGTGCTTTTTTTGCACTCTCCAATGCAGCCTCGGAAGTTACGGACCTGAGCGCATTGATTGCAGACTTTTTTCCAGAAAGGGTCCTCTCCTCTTCTGCCTCAGGATTTTTAATCCATTCAACAAAACTTTTGATGGAGCTTTCCTCAACATTGGTGTAATCTGTCTTTAAGTTCTCGGCTCCAAGATTCACCGCGTCGTCGATTTTGTGTACAAAATAAATCTGCCCCTGCCTAAGAGCGATTGCACCATAGTTTTTGTTATCAGCCGGAATTGCGGAATCAAATTCTGCACTCCCAAATCCCCCGGTAGATTTTTCTGGGATGATTTCATAAATCGAGTTCGGGCTTATCTCGGACTGGTCTTTCAGATACTCATATTTGAACACATTTTCCTCGCCATCCTCAGCCGGTATTGAAAGAACAGCATCAATCCTGTTTTTGAAGGATTCCAGTTGACCTTCGCTCGGACTGTCGATTATGAGAGTCTTTCCCTCAAGACAGGTTTTTACGGCAAGAACAACTTCCTGTTCAGAAAGGACGGCAGCATCGCTTCCTTTTACCACAAAAACTTCTGGAACGGCATTTGGATTTTCCGTGGTCTGGAATCCAACGGCAGAAACGCTTCTCTGGGTATAATCAGAGAGACCGTACGACGCAAGATAGATTTTTCCGCTATAGTTTTCATTGTCAATGCCTCTGGAATCAACCATGCCGTTTGAGCATGAGAAAAACAGAACCGCCAGAAACACGAATGGAATAAGAATCTTTTTCATAATTACCCCCCTCCGCCATAATCAATGACGAATCTTTCGGGTGAACTTGCCGCAATCAAACTCAATAGTGGCAAAACAAAATGTGAGGCGCGAAATGCAAAACCAATTGTTCCTCACAATCTGCTTTTATTATAGGCAGGATTTTTTATCTGACAATTGAAAAGAAAATTATTAAAGAGTTAAAAAAGTAAACAAAATGTCGCAAGCAGGCGCTTGCTCTTCAAGTTTTTCCTTGGCCGCAATGCGTCCATTTTTTGCTTCACAAAAAAACGTAAAAACTTGCGCATAATTAATGCAATTTTAAAATCCGCTGATTCTTTGAACCTCGGAAGACTAAAGAAATATCTTTTTCGGCTTCAATAAAGGGGCCGTCAACAAGGGTGTCGATGCAGGAAAGCATTTCGTCGGTGAAATCGGTGTGGACTTTTCCATTTGGGGCGGCGATGTCGCTTTCATAGATGTAGCCGGAGTAGCACCAGATATTTTTCTTGGGGAAAAGCTCTTTGACACGGCGTAAAAAAGGTGCAAGAACTTTTTGATTTTCAGGCTCAAAAGGTTCCCCGCCCAGAACGGTCAAGCCGGAGATAAAATCTTTTCCAAGCGCTTTGATTATTTCATCCTCTGTGTCGCGCGTAAACTCTTTTCCATAGCAAAAATCCCAGGTCATCGCGTTGAAGCAGCCGGGACAGTGGATTCTGCATCCAGATACAAAAAGAGAAACCCGGACTCCATCGCCGTTGGCTATATCTATTTTTTTTATTTCACCGTAGTACATAATCAAAGTGTCGGCTATAAATCGAGTTTTAGAAAGTATGAGTCAAAGATTTGAAAAAAACGTGCGCAAAAAACAAACATGCTCCTGCCGAAAAGTTTTGGGGTTCTTAGGGGATAGCCCCTAAGCGCGTTGTGGAAGAGAGAGGGGTGTCGGGGAGAGGGAAAACACTAACTCGCTAGGGGTTTCCCTCTTCCTGACAAATTTCCCATGCTTCTAAGCATGAAAAAGGCTCAAGGGCGCAACCCTTGAAAATGGGGGCAGGGGAACTCCCCTGATTTACAAATGTAAAACCCTTTCCTGGATTTCCTGAGTGCGTCCCTGGTTCCAATATTGTGTTCCGATGTAGCCGCAAGTTCTTCGGGCGACATTCATTGTGGACTGGTCACGGTTTCCGCAATTTGGACATTCCCAGACCAGCTTTCCGTCGTTGTCCGTGACAATTTTGATTTCACCGGTGTATCCGCATTTCTGGCAGAAGTCGCTCTTGGTGTTCAGCTCGGCATACATTATGTGGTTGTAGATGTGCCTGAGAAGCGTCATCACGGCAGCCAGATTGTTTTCCATATTGGGAACCTCAACATAAGAGACCGCCCCTCCCGGAGAAAGTTTCTGGAACTCAGATTCAAAACTCAGCTTCGTGAACGCATCAATTTTTTCGGTGACATGCACGTGGTAGCTGTTGGTGATATAGTTTTTGTCCGTCACCTGCGGAATAATTCCAAAACGTCTTTTAAGGCACTTCGCAAATTTGTATGTGGTACTTTCAAGCGGAGTTCCGTAAACGGAGTAATCAATATGCTCGGCGGCCTTCCATTTTTTGCAGGCATCGTTAAGAGCGTGCATCACTTTAAGAGCAAATGGCTTTCCCTCTTCTGTCGTGTGGCTGCATCCGGTCATGTATCTTGTACACTCACAGAGTCCAGCGTAGCCAAGCGAAATGGTCGAATAACCGTTGTACAGAAGTTTGTCGATTGTCTCACCCTTCTTTAGGCGGGCAAGCGCACCGTTCTGCCAAAGGATTGGTGCAGCATCGGATTTTGTTCCAAGGAGCCTCTTGTGCCGAATCTGCAATGCCCGGTGGCAAAGCTCCAGTCTCTGCTCCATAATCTCCCAGAATTTTTCTTCATTTCCACCGGAAGAACATGCCACGTCAACAAGATTCAGAGTCACAACACCCTGGTTGAAGCGACCATAGTATTTGGGCTTGCCGGTGTCCGGGTCGATGTATGTCGTGAGGAATGAGCGGCATCCCATGCAGGGGTAGCAGTTTCCGTTTCCGTTCTCATCAATCTTCATGGTGAGCATCATCTTTTCGGAAATATAATCCGGGACCATGCGGCGGGCTGTACACTTTGCGGCCATCTCCGTCAGATAGTAGTATTTTGACCCCTCTTCTATATTGTCAGGCTCAAGAACATAAATCAGCTTTGGGAATGCGGGTGTAATCCATGCGCCCTGCTCGTTCTTGACACCCTTGTATCGCTGCTTCAAGACCTCCTCGATGATAATCGCAAGGTCGGATTTTTCCTGCTCGCTCTTTGCCTCGTTCAGATACATGAAAACAGTGACAAAAGGGGCCTGTCCGTTGGTGGTCATAAGAGTAATCACCTGGTACTGGATTGTCTGGACTCCCTTGGTGATTTCGGTCCGGAGCCGCCTTTCAACCATATACTTGAACTGGTCCTCGTTGATTTCAAGCCCCAGAGTCTCCATGGTCTCGCGGATGTCCTTCTGAATCTTTTTTCTGCTGACATCAACAAACGGCGCAAGATGCGCAAGTGAAATGCTCTGTCCACCGTACTGGCAGCTCGCAACCTGCGCAATAATCTGGGTGGCAATGTTACATGCGGTTGAAAATGAATGTGGCCTGTCAATCTTTGTACCGCTGATTACAGTTCCATTCTGAAGCATGTCCTCAAGATTCACAAGATCGCAGTTGTGCATGTGCTGGGCAAAATAGTCCGAATCATGGAAATGGATGATTCCCTCATCGTGTGCTCTGGAAATCTCCGGGTCCAACAGAAAACGGCGTGTGATGTCCTTTGAAACTTCCCCGGCCATATAGTCGCGCTGAACCGAAACCACGGTCGGATTTTTATTTGAGTTCTCCTGCTTTACTTCCTCGTTGTTTTCTTCGAGAAGGCTCATAATCTGCTGGTCGGTAGTGTTCTGCCTGCGCATAAGCTGATGGCGGAATCTGTATGTGATGTAGAGCTTGGCAACCTTGTACGCGCCATTGGCCATGATTCCGGTCTCGACCAAATCCTGGATGTCCTCGACGTTGAGGGCATGACCTTCCTTGTGACACTGGATTTCTATATCATCAACAATGGATGTAATCTGCTTTTCGCTGAGCCTGTCGATTTCATCCACCTGTATATTTGCTTTTCTGATTGCCGATGCTATTTTCTCACGGTCAAAAACAACTTCTGCACCACTACGCTTGATGATTTTCATACACCTGCCACCCTTTTATTTTTTAATTTTGTTTGTAAAGATTTAATCTGTCACCATAAAAAAATCCAAAAACCTAAGCTTTTGGATTGTAGATTTATGGCACGAACCTTCAAACTTTGAAAGCCGCTACGCTAGATATAGCGTTTTTATAGTTAAAGTGTACTAGGGATAGCGGATTTAGTCAATATCACGAATTTTTCAAAAACCCGCCCAAATCACCAATTCTAGGACTTTTCAACAGATTTTAGGGTACAAATAATTTTAAAAAATTTTTTTTGTAGGATTCTAGCAAAAAACCCCAATTTTATGGGTACAGATTTTTTTGTCACCTTTTCCCAAAATTCCCACCAGCACTTTTACTATCATTTTGTATACCACATATATACAGTTTTATTAGAGCGCACACCTGTTTCAAAAACTTTTTTTTTCTGATAGAATCTCTCCTAGATTTTTTCCGTCCGGCACACAGAAGTCGGAGCAAGGGGTAACAATGGCTGACGAAGCATTAAAGGCAAAAGTTGAAGAGGCTCTGGAACAGTTCCGACCGGTTCTGAAATCGGAAGGCGGCGACATGGAATTCGTTGGAATCGATGACGAAAACAAGGTCCATGTAAAACTGACAGGAGCCTGCGATGGTTGTCCAATGGCGGTTATGACAATAAAAATGGGACTGGAGACCTACATCAAAAACGCATGCCCGGAAATTGTTGAGGTGATTCAGGACAATGCCCCAGAAACAAGCCCCGATGATATGGGAGGACTCTACTAATGCAGATTGCAAAGAACGCACTGGTTTCAATCAACTACACGCTCAAGGATGACAAAGGAAATACAATCGACTCTTCCGTTGGATCGGAGCCTCTCATCTATCTGCACGGAAACAATTTTCTCCTGCCAAAACTTGAAGAACAGCTCGAAGGAAAAAGTGCCGGAGACAAAATCAATGCAGTGCTCCCACCCGAAGACGGTTACGGCGTTTATGACGATCGTCTGGTCGCAAAAATCCCAAGGGAAAACTTTGAGGTTGAAGGAGATATTCCCATCGGCTCAAAATTTCAGGCCTCCACACCGGAAGGACCTGCAATCGTCACGGTAAAAGAAGTCTCAGATGATTTCATAACGGTTGACGCAAACCACGAACTAGCCGGATTAACCCTGCATTTTGATGTTGAGATTCTGGAAGTCAGGGAAGCAAGTGCCGAAGAAATCAAACAGATGACCACCGGATGTGGATGCGGTTGTGGCTGTGACTGCGGAGGAAACTGCGGTTCAGACGGTGGATGCGGCGGCTGCGGAGGATGTGGAAGCTGCGAATGATTACAGCCTAAAAGTCAGTTGTCCCTTTTTAGGACTTCGACAATCTGGCGCGTATTCACCCATTTCGGTGCGTTTCCCATTTTGACGGTCTTGTCCGCAATATTCGAGTAGATTTTAGACCGCTCTTCGTAAAACCCATGGAAAATTTCCCTGACCTCTTCCAAGGATTGGGGATTTTTTTTTGCAATATATGCCGGCAGATTTTTGATGGACCCATCCTCGGCAACGGCAGCCTCTTTCAGGATTCTTTCCACCGCAATCTTTTCGTCCGCCTTCAGAAAAACGCACACACCTATGGACTTCAAAATCTCCAGTGCGCTTGGATTGTTACAGATTCCACCGCCAGTTGCAATCACCGCATCCTTTTTTTCCTGCAAAAGTTTTTCCTTCAGATTCAGACACGCGTTGGTTTCGGCATCCTTGAACGCCTGCTCCCCTTTTTGAGTGTAAATCTCCCTAGGCGAAAAACCGGTTTCATCTTCAACCAGAGTGTCTGTATCAAAAACCGGCAGCCCTAATTTTTTTCCGACAAGCTTTGCCTGTGTACTTTTTCCGCAATGCTTTATTCCCATTAAGATTATTGATTTCATAACTCACCCTAGCTCCGATAAATCAAAAAAATTGCCGGCACCTTGTTGATTTCCGGCGGTGCAGATTTTTTCCACTCGGCAATGGTTTTCGTCTTGATAAATTCATCCGCACATGTGATTCCCGCCGCAATGCAAAGACGTGTATCTTTTCTGCATGACGAAACAATAGTCTCAAACATTTTCAGATTCCGGTACGGAGCTTCAATAAAAAGCTGCGTCTGGTTTTCCCTCCAAGCCCGTGCCTCAAGCTGATGTATTTTGCTAGTCCGTTCACCAGGCTTAACAGGAAGATAACCATTGAACGCAAAACTTTGTCCGTTGAACCCGCTCGCCATGACAGCCATAATCATTGACGAAGGGCCAACCAGAGGAATCACCCGAAGATTTTTTTTCTGAGCAATCTCAACCACCTGAGCACCTGGATCAGCAACGGCTGGACAACCGGCTTCTGAAATCACGCCCATGGGAAGTCCATTTTTTTCAAGCGGCTCCAGATAATTTCCAATCTGAGTCAAATCGGTATGCTCGTTCAATTCGTAAAAAGTAAGCGTGTCAATGTCAATTGATTTATCGACCGCCTTCAAAAATCTGCGCGCGGAACGAATATTTTCAACGATAAAATGCTTGATTTCAACGACAACATCATGATTATAAGACGGCAGAACCTTGTCCACCGAAGTCTCCCCAAGCGTAACGGGAATCAAATATAAAGCTGCATCCATAATCTGATTCTACATTTTAATTTTTGAGTTAACAAGCCCCACATCGCATGACTTCGGCATGAAATCTATAGATAAATGCAACACATGAGCGGGTCCCAGTTGACGGCAAAAATCAAGGAATCTTCCCCCAGGGGCGCCTCCTTAATTTTTGCCTACGTCCCACTCCTGTGTTGCATGAATCCATTATTCTTGTCATGCCGAAGTCCTGATTTTTTAGAAAAAATGGTTGTTGCCCATGCATACCAATATTTTCTATGGAAATGTATTGTTTGTTCATGCAAATCAGCTTCTTTCCAAACAAAAGATTTCAGGGACTCAGCATCATTCTAAACAAATGTGCGAGACGGACACACGCTGGGAGCCTGTTATAAACATATTTCATTGGACTCGACATTTTGGTTCACCAGAATCCGTTCCGCATAAATATATTGGCTTTTATGCTGAGTCCCTGCGTTGATTGCACTTTTAGCTTCTTTTCATTATCCTATAAATCAGGAAGGTTAATTTTATGGGTATAAAAACCAAGCCCTCTATACCCCCAGTCAAAAAATGGAAAAATCTGGCCACACAGAAACATAAAAGAAGCATGGGACTTTGGACTTAAAAAGGGAGAGTGATCAAATGAAAATCAAAATGCCGAATCCTACTGGTGAGTATGCGGTGGGAACGTTTACTTTTACAGTTTACAATGACCGTGAGGAAACTCTTGATGCCGAGAAAGAAAAAATGAGGAGCATTGCTTCCCGCGTATATTATCCGGTGGAAAAAAGTTCTGTCGAAGGACTTCCAAAATGCAGAAACCTTTCGTGCGAAATGACAAAAGCAATCAGAAAAGCATTTCTTGTTCCGATAAGTTTTAAGGGCATTGAAAAAAAAGGACTCAACAAATCGAACTGCTACGAAAATGTCCCCGCAATCAAGGACAAAAAATTTCCGCTGATTTTTTTCAGCCACGGCTACCGATCATTCCGCGAAGCAAATTCTTTTCTCTGCATTGAACTTGCATCCCACGGCTATGTCGTGATTTCAGTCGCACATCCACACGAAGCCCTGCTTACGGAATTTGATGACGGAACTTTTATAAATTACGATAAAAAACTCACGCGAAAAATGTATTCGCCATTCATCAGGGGAGTCCGTGAAGTTTTGAAACTCACAAAATCAAAGGGAAACGAAAAAGAGCTTGCAGAAAAATTTGACCAGTGCCAGAAAACTTATATACGCTTTTTGATGGACAGAATCCCCGAATGGGAAAAAGATACGGAGGCAGTGCTGAAATATGCAAGGGAAAATCTTTGCGGCATGATTGATTTTGAAAAAGGCATCGGAGCAACAGGACATTCGATGGGCGGAGCGGTTGCATATTCACTCTGCCAGGACAATGCGGATTTTTCCTGCGGAATCAACATTGACGGCGGACTTTTCGGAAACCACGACGGAAAAATATTGGACAAACCTTTCCTACAGATTAACTGCGAAATGAATCAGAATGTCGTTACAAGAGGATACCTTTACCACAAAAAGCCGGTCTACAAAGTTGTGTTAAAAGACATGCGCCACCTTGGATTTTCCGACATGAAATATATGATACCGCTGAAATCGCAGGTCGGAAAACTTTCTCCCGACATTGCACACGAAATTACATGCACCTGTCATCTTGAATTTTTTGATGCGTATCTAAAAAATAAAAAATCGGAGCCAAATCTGCCGAGCAACGAAAACGTGCAGTCAAAAAAATACGAGGCGGATGTATAATTTCATAAATGGAGTCAACATGAATAAAAACAGATTAAAATTTTTACTGCCGATTCGCTGCATCATGTTTGTTTTGATTTTTACAATCGGTGCTTTCGTAACAAAACAGAACATCTCGGACATAAGCAATTGGTGGTCGCCGGTCGCAACTATTGTCAATGTGATTACCTTTCTTCTCATTTTTTTCACCGCAAAAAAATCCGGACTGTCTTATCGCGGACTAATCAACCATCAAAAAGGAAAAACAAAAATCTCTCAGATTCTGCTCATGGCATTTTTGACACTTGTAATTGGAACCGGAGGAATGTATCTTTCGGGATTCATTTGCTATGGCATAATTCCGTATTCCGCACCAATGATGATAGCACCAATTCATCCGGTACTGGCGGTTTTGAATTTTATTCTCCTGCCGCTGACGGTTCCATTTGCAGAGGACGGACTTTATCTGGGCGGCGGTGTAAATCAAATCAAAAATAAATTCGCAGCAATTTTTGTTCCCGCATTTTTTTATGCCGTTCAGCACAGTTTTATCCCGACACTCTTGGACACAAGATTTATAATCTACAGGTTTTTATCTTTCCTGCCGCTTACAATAATTTTCTGCTGGTACTATTACAAAAAAAGAAATCCGCTTCCAATTATGATTGCACATGGGGTAATTGAAATTGCAAGCGTTGTTATGATACTTGCAACATCATTAAATCCTGAACTTTATAAAATCATGTGCAATATATGAGGGATTTAATTAGAAAATCAGTCGCACATTTCCGTTCAGCACAATCCGCACTATGCCGACCACCACAAGATGCGCCGGATAGTAGATGTAGAAAAACCATTTCATCCCTTTCCACTTTCCGCGCTCGCCATTGTAATTTGAGAGAACAAAAATCGACAGGAACGTGAAGATTTGCAATGCTCCATAAAGTTTATCGATAAAAATAAAATAGACCGCCGCATACACAAAAGTCCAGAACACAATATCAACAGCCTGCCTTTTGAAACTTTCACGATGCGCATACAAAAAAAACGGACACATGCACGCAATGCACGACCAGTCCGACGGAAATGTTATAAGACAGACCACCGCAATCAAAATGATTTTTACCCAGAAAGTCATTTTTTCGTTACGGCACAAAGCGACCAAAACCACCGCCCAGGCAAGCGACCACATTACACTGGTCTGATTGAAGATTCCTGTCTTGAACGGAACAAACGGAATTCCGAATGCAAAGTTGTATGCAAAATGAGAGACCAACGCAAACACAAAAAGTCTCGCCGCATATTTTTTTATGTCGTGCGTGTAGTGACATCCCTCGGCAATAAAAAACCACATAATCGGCGCGGTCAATCTTCCAATCACATGCAGTGCAAAAACATACCAGACCGACTGAAGCCCCGGAAACAAAACCCAAGTCAAATGGTCAACCGTCATTGCAATTATTGCAATCAGCTTTATGTGATTTGCGTTCAAATTTTTATGCATGTCGTCTCTTACTCGCCGATATTTTTCCCGCTTTTTAAAATCCTCAAAAGTGCGTCGGCGGCATCGGGGTCGAACTGGAGATTTTTATTTTTTTCAAGCTCCGAGATTATGGCTTCGTCAGAAAGATGGCGACGGTAAGAGCGGTTTGTGTGCATGGCATCGTACGAATCAGCGACAGCAATAATCCGCGCGTGAATTGGGATTGCTTTTCCAGAAAGTCCTTCGGGATACCCTTTTCCATCATAACGCTCATGGTGATAGAGTGCTGCTTCACGGATTCCTTTTACAAATTTAAAGCTTTCAAGAATTTCACCGCCGTAGGTTGTGTGCCTTTTCATTTCACGCCATTCATCATCATCAAGTTTGGCTGTCTTGCAGAGGATTTCCTTAGGGATAAGAACTTTTCCAACATCGTGCATCATTCCCATGTAGTAGATGTTTTTCTGGAACTCCTCATCAAATCCCATTTCTGCAGCAATCATTTTTGAATATTCGGCAACATGTGTTGAATGCATTTTTGTGTATTCATCGCGGGTATCGATAAAACTTGCGCACAGTTTAAGCAAACTCTCGATTTTTTCATCATCAAGTTTTGCCTGCTGGCGCATCATTCTATAAAAAAAGAGTGAAACCAAAATCACGATTAAAGAAATACCAAACGCAAACAGAGCCACAATAAATGGAACTTCCTTAAACGGATTCCGAATAAATCTTCCGGTGAGATAAAAATTGCTGTCAACCATAAGATTGTCCGAATAAAGGACATAGCCGATTTTTATGGTATTGTGTCCGTGAATATTTTTCGTGAAGGCCTTGTCGATTCCCGATATCGTGAGCTGTCCATCCGTTTGAATATAGTCCGCGTTCCAGCTTGAATCTATCCGTCCCTCTTTCGGAATTGCCATGACGAGAGACCAATCCAAAAAATCATAATCGGAATCATTTTCGATGGTTATGTCGTACTGTCCGCCCCAAGTTCCATTCGACTCCTGCCAGCAATTTTTATCCTTCTCATTCTTCAGCGGGATTTCCATGGAGATGTCAAGGTCTTTGTTTCCGCTGACCGAACCGTTTTCTCTGATGTATGAAACATAAGTCTTATTCTGAAAAAAAACATGTACGAGCATATAAAGTATGAAAAGAAATGAGAGAAGAGATATAACACCCGCAACAGAAATGAACTTATTCTTTCTGATAAAAAACAAAATAGAGTTTTTGTGACGAATCTTTGTTTGCATAGTATCCTTCTGTAATATATTCTACCACAAAAAGAGCAAAAAAACACTCCCAGAATGGTTTTAGTGCATAAAAATTTATTTGTGGCAGAATAATTTTCCAAAAATCACCTGCTCAATGTCCTAAACCAATCATAGACCAATTTTCCGGATTGACTTAAATCTGCGGTGGTCCAGCCACTTGTTTTTCCGCAGGAATTTGAGATTGCACTTGCGCTTTCATTTTTGTTGCTGAGCGACCAGTTCATATGACTGATGTTGTATTTTTTGCAAAGGTCGAACCATTTTTTTGATTCGGACGTATTGAATCCACCGTTACCGCTTGCGTCGCATGTTCCGAATTCGGTTATAAAAACCGGGAGTCCTTTTTTGATTGCGTTCTCAACTCTGTTCCGGTAAGATGCCTGATGCGTGTTCGCATAAAAATGGAAAACATACATCACGTTTTTATATGAAAGCGGATTTGCAAGCGGCTCCTCAATATCCTGCGACCAAGTGTTTGTACCGACCAAAACTACAGCGTTCGGTGCATTTTTTCTGATTACGGAAATCACTTTTTCGGCGTAGGGTTTTATTTCGCTGTTCCAAGGTGAGTTTGTCGGTTCGTTGCAGATTTCGTAAAGCACATTTTCGTACTTGGCATATTTTTTTGAAATCTCATCCAAAAATGAAATTGCCTCGCTCTGAGTTTCGGACGGTCGGTACTGGTGGACATGCCAATCAACAATCACATACATTCCAAGCTCCGTTGCCCAATCAATTCCATTGCACACAATCTTTTTCAGCTCGGATTTGTTACCACCGTTGCAATAACCGTTGTAGTCACGCGGATACAAAACAAGGCGGATGCAGTTTGTGTTCCAATCATCACGCAGAGTTTGAAATGCGGACTTGTTCACGTAGCGGCTGAAATCATTTCCAAAATTGATTCCGTGAGTGCTCATTCCATAGAGCTGATATTTTTTGTTGTGGCTGTCATAAAGATATGCTCCATCAACATGAAGCGCACCGTGATTTGCAAATGGAGTTCCAGTCACCGACGCAGGTTTTGGATTTGAACTTACGCTTGCCCCAGATTTTTCTTCCGTTGGTTTTACGACGCTTGTTGTTTCGGTGGATTTTGCCCCAGTTGATTTTGTTTCAGATTTTGCCCCCGCTCCAACAATTTCAATTTTTTTGAGCGTGACACCGAATCCATGGACTATAAGCCCCTTTGATTTCAGTTCACTCAATTCCGATGCCGAGGGAGAATACAAAATTGTTCCGCTAGAGCCGTTTGGCACAAAAACTCCTGAGTTGTTTGCGGCTCCCTCTATTTTTCCCTGACTGAATCCGTTCCAAGTGCCGGAATAGATTTTTATGTTGTGATAGTTTTCTGCGTTGGTTGAATATGTAAACTGAATTTTGCCGCCGCTTGCAAATGATGAAAACTTTTCCTTTGGAATCGTGATGTTTGAGTTCCAGTTCAAATCAACAGACGAATCAAAAAGCACGGAAGATTTTCCATCCGCCTTTGTCGATTTTGATTCCGTTGATTTTTCCGAGCCAGAGCTTATTCCTATCCGATTTATTTTCATTCCGTAGCCATGAAAACGCAGTCCGGATTTTTTTACATATTTTGCCTCTTCCGAAGTTACAGTGTAAATCATCGTTCCGGAATCAGAATCAGGAATAAAGGATCCGACCTGATTTTTTCCGCCGGACAAATTTCCGTTGTAAAGTCCGAACCAGTCACCAGAATAAAGCTTTATCTGATGATAATTTGCCGAAACGTTTTCGTAGGACAAAACTATTTTATCTCCAGATTTGAAATTGGAAAATTTTGAAGCATCCACCGTGACAGTCGGATACCACTCAAGGAATACGGTTGAATTAAAAACCGCCGTATCAGCAGCTGCAAAAGTCATTGAAAAAAGTGTTGCAATCAAAATAAGTGAACGCTTAAGAAATTTCATATTTCCTCCCGATTTTATCTATTAAACATTTTGATTTTGAATTTGTAACAAACCTGACTGCTAGACTAATTGAACAGATTTTTTGCAAACAAATTTGGAAATTACGTCAAAAAGGGATTAAGAACCTTAGTGCCACTTATGATTTGGCCGCTATTTAAGTCTTCGGAATAAATAAGTATGCAGCCGGTGTCGTTTGCGGTGGAGAGAATAAGAGAATCCCAGAAAGAAAATTCGTTTTTAATACTTATGTCAATGGCACTGAGAATGAGTGGGATTGTAATTTGCGTGACAGGAAAAAGTTCACAGAACATTGTTACCAGCTCCTTTGCTTTTTCTTTAGGGCAGTTCATTTTTTTCGTAACAACATTGTAGAATTCCTGTAGACTTTGTGTAGAAATCATTCCGTTTTGATTTTGAACCGCATCGGCAATTATTTCTTTAGCTATACTCTGCTTTCTTTCATCTCTTTCATCAACAAAATAAATCAGAATATTTGAATCAAAAAAGACTTTTCCCTCTTCTGTTATGACAGCATTATTCTTTTTATCTTTCATATAATTCCTCCCTCGTCCACTTTGTACCATCTGATTTTAGGTGTAGATTATTTGCATATCTTGAAAGCTTATTGTAATCCTGCATTTGTTTACTTGGTTTTAGCTTTTCTTCCGTGGCCTTTTGTACCATTCCCGAGAGCTTTTCCAAGACCTTAAGCTGCTCTTTGTAAACAAGTTTTGGAAGCATTTCAAGAACAGCCTTTAGATAATAAGATTGAGAAGAACTCATGCCGCCATAAACAGGAGACGGCTCGTGGACTTCCAGATTCGCATCATCATTTATTTCATAGATAACGGAATCGGAATGTTCATTTTCGGTCTGATTTTTTTTATTCAATTTATCTTCAAGAATCACATCATAAGGCACCCTGTAAAAGTCAGCCAGCGCGGTAACAATTTTCACAGGCGGGATTGCGCCCCCGTTTTCATACTTAATATACATCTGCCTTGAAATATCAAGATAAGAGGCCACAGCCGCCTGAGAATAATTGTTCTGTTCCCTTAGACTTCTTAAAGTTTCATTCATACTGATATTATACGATATTTAATCAGTAAGTTAAATAGAATTTACAAAAAATGTAATCAAAATTTTACACAAAAACAATTGCTAATTTGTGAAAAATTCAGATTGCCTTTCCGTCCAAATATTTTTCGACAAGGCGGCCATTTTTATAGACCAGCTTCATTGAAAAAAATGGAACGTCCTTGGTCAAAAGTTCCAGAAACAATTTGTCGCCTTCCCAGAGATTCAAATTTGTCACCTCACTTTTATTGACCCATTCGAGCTGGCCTTCGTTACATGATATAATTTCACCGGAAAAATCCTTGCTTGTAAAAAGGCACATGTATTCGGCAGGATTTTCATCGGAAACAAAAGTCACGATTCCACGAAAATCAAAACTGTGAAGCGTAAGCCCGGTTTCTTCTTTAACCTCGCGCACAAGACAGTCTTCGGGACTTTCGCCTTTTTCAAAATGACCGCCAACTCCAATCCACTTGTCATGGTTTTCGTCATTGTCTTTTTTTGTCCTGTGGAGCATCAAATATTTTCCATTTTCTTCTATATAACAGAGCGTCGTAAGCTGTGATTTCATAATCAATCTCCTCGCTATTTCCATTCGGATAAAATTTTGTTGATTGAATCCTTCGTTGCAAGCTCCCCGGAAAATGTGCTGGCACTTCCCGAAAGGATTCCATTTTTCAATGCGCTCTCAAAATTTTTATTTACAATCCAATCAGCCAAAAAACCTGCGACCATTGAATCACCCGCGCCGACAGAATTTACTGCAACTCCTTTTGGCGCATCACTTTCATAAACATGTCCATCGGAAGAACAAAGGACGGCCCCCTTCTCCGCAAGCGAAACCAAAACATTCTGCGCACCCATTTCCTGCAATTTTTTTGCGTATGGAACCACGGATTTTCTGTCGGTAATTTTTGCATCAAAGATTTCGGACAGCTCGTAATTATTCGGCTTGATTAAAAATGGTTTCCAGTTGAGCGTTTCGGTCAAAAGTTTTCCTGTCGCATCCACAACAAAATTGATTTTTTTGGACGAAAGTTTTTCCATGATTTCAGCATAAAAAAATTGAGGCAGACATGAAGGAATGTTTCCAGCCAGAACAAGAAAGTCTCCATCGGAAAGGCTGTCTAGTTTTTCAAAAAGATTTTCAACGGATTTTTTTTCAACAGCGGGACCGCTTCCATTGATTTCAGTCTCACAATCAGAATGTAGTTTCACGTTGATTCGTGACATCCCGTTTTCAAGATGGATAAAATCAGTGCGAACGGCTTTTTCATTTAAAAGACTTTCGATTTTTTCACCGGTAAACCCTGCGACAAATCCGAGCGCAACATTTTCCACGCCAAGATTTTTCAGAACGGTCGAAACATTTATCCCCTTCCCGCCCGCCAAAATTTTTTCCGATGACGAGCGGTTGACTTTTCCAGCCGAAAAATTCTGGACCGCGACAATATAATCAATCGAAGGATTTACCGTAAGAGTATAAATCATTTAATCCTCTCCTGCCAACTTATCAAAAGCAAACACAGCACTCAAAAACACAGCGGTCGCTTTCTTTAATATGGATATAAGTTTTTCCTTTTATTTCAGAATCATCACGGCGGAAAACTTTTAGGGTCTGTCCTTCGCGACTTTCTCCGGTGTAATGAACTTCGAGAGATTTAATTTCATGCGACTGTAAAAAATCATCATCAAAAACACAAAGGGCAAGTTTTATGTATTCGATGTTGTTCATGTGATGCGACATATCAATATGGCAGGACCGGATAATCTGCTCAAAAACAAATTCTTCTTCCTTAAAATCGGATGGGAATCGTTCAAACGCTTCGTTAAAAACTGGAGATGGAAAATTTTCTTTTGGATAAGGAAGCTCGGAAAGTTTTTGCGGACGATGTGTTTCAAGGCTCAGAACACATGCTTCCTGATTTGCAAGCAAAAGCTGATTTCCTTTTTTATCCAAAAACTCCGTGTTGACGTGAGTTCTCATTCCTGCATTATTAATTGGAAATGTTTTTGCAGTTATAATTTCGCGCCAATCCGGGCGTCTTAAAAAAAGAACTTTTGTTTTTGTGAACACCCAAAAGTCATTGAACTTTTCTCGGTAAATAACACCGTCACAGCCCATCGCGTTAAAACATTCAGTAAGATTGTCCTGAACCATAAGCACAGACTGGGCAATACCCATGCGCACTGTTGAATCAATAAAAGCCGAAGAAATTTCGCGCTCACTTGTAAATGTAAGATTTTCAAAAGTTGTCATAAAATTATTATATCAAAAAATTTGAAAAAAGCACACTATTTTGATTGCAAATGGGAACCTTTAAAAAATTCAGTCTTTAGATGTAACTCTAAAAATGTGATTTGATTAAGTTTACAATTTTAATCTTTTTTGTTACACTTGGACCAGTTATAAAAATCAGGAAAAAATAATGAACACAACCGAACTTGCTTCAAAAATAATTGATGGATTAAGACTTTCAAGAAATGACGAACTTTCTTTTTTTAAGGATTGCGATTTAAGTGAACTCACAAGTGCCGCCGACAAAATCCGCGCTCACTTTATGGGCAACAATGTGGATCTTTGTACAATTATCAACGGACGGAGCGGTCGTTGTGGCGAAAACTGCAAATTCTGCGCGCAGAGTGCACACAATCATACAAGTTGCGAGGAATATAATTTTCTGGAAGAAGACAAAATTGTAGAAGCGGCCAAAGCAAATCAAGACGAGGGTGTAAATCGATTTGCAATTGTTACGGCTGGAAAGACATTGTGTGGAGAAGATTTCGACAAGGCAATTCACGCATACGAGCGGATGCACAGGGAACTTTCTATAAATCTTTGCGCTTCAATGGGATTTATTAACCGAGAGCAATTCAAGGCACTCAAAAAAGCTGGAGTAACAAACTATCATCACAACATTGAGACATCGCGAAGAAATTTTCCGAACATCTGCACAAGCCACACTTATGATATGAAAATTGAGACAATCAAAATTGCACAGGAAGAAGGTCTTAACGTCTGCTCAGGTGGAATAATCGGCATGGGGGAAACTTTTGAAGACAGAATCGACATGGCACTCTCGCTTTCAGAACTTAATATCCGCTCGATTCCAATTAACGCACTTATGGCAATCCCGGGGACTCCGCTTGCACAAATCAAGCCACTTACGGAAAACGAAATCTTACGCACGCTTGCGATGTTCCGTTTTATAAATCCAGAAGCTCACATCCGACTTGCAGCTGGCCGAAAACTTTTGAGCGAAAACGGCAGAAAAGCTTTTGAATCAGGCTGTAGTGCAACAATCACAGGAAACATGCTAACCACAAGCGGCAGTACAATCAAAGGTGACATCAAGATGCTTTCTGAAATGGGAAGAAATTTCTCCACGATAAATTAAAACTCATTGACAAACATACCGATGGTATGTATATTAAACTTAGATACCGTTGGTATGTTTGTTGATTATGTCAAGAAATAAATATCCTGAAAAAACCGAAAAGTTAATTATCTCTGTAGCTGCAAAGCTTTTTTTGGAAAAGGGGTACGAAAATACCTCTCTCAATGACATTATCAAAAATCTTGGGGGATTGACAAAAGGCGCAATTTACAGCCATTTCAAATCTAAAGAGGAAATTTATCAAGCTGTAATTTATGAGATGTCGGCTTCTTCTGATGATGCAATCGAGCAGATTATAAAATCAGACCAGCTTAACGGTCGTCAGAAAATTGTAATTGTTCTTAACAAATCTCTTGAAGATGCAATTGAAAATCATAAGGCAACTGGACGGATTGATTACGAAAAAAATCCTAAGATGCTTCATGCACTTCTGCTTGAATTAAAGGATGAAATTGCACCGCTGTTTATTCAGCCAATTATTGAACAGGGAATTGCAGACGGTTCAATTACAACTGAATATCCCAAGGAACTTTCGGAGCTTTTGGCTTTGGTCGTGAACTTTTGGATTAATCCGCTTGTGTTTGAATGTCCGGCAAAAGAGATTGTGAAAAAGTGTAAATTATTTTCATCCATGCTTGCTCCATTTAATCTGGACATTCTGGATGATAAACTAATAAAAAAACTGAAACAACTGAAGTAGGTTGTTTACAAAACGATGGAGAGGCTTTTATGGAAAATCAGCAGAATCAAATCACAAAATCCAAGAAGGAAATTATTCGTATCATTGCCATTCTTATTATTGTAACTACAATTGTAAAATACATTGAGTTTTTATTCATCCGCACCGACCAGACTATAATTGCAGACAACGTAATCACAAAAATTTTCTGCATAATCGCGACTCTTGTTGCAATGAAAATCTGTGGGCTTAAACTTTCAGATATTGGTTTGAAAAATAAAAGCACTTTTAAATACATCGGCTGCGGTTTGGGACTTGGAATTTTTACCTTTGCAATTTCCTATGGTCTTGAAATGGCAATACTTGCGGCCCAGGGAAAAGAACCACACTTTTCTGCATACATTACAAATTTTGGGCTTTCTGGCGCAACTTCAGAAGTCAGTCTTTCAGCACAGGCTCTTATTATATGTGTGATTGTAAACATCATAAATGTTTTGGCCGAGGAAGGGATGTTCCGTGGTTTTATTCTTAAAGCCGTGACAGATCGCTGGGGATTTAAAACTGGGAATTATGTTCAGGCTTTTCTTTTTGGAATCTGGCATATTGTTATGTGCGTACTCGGTGTTTATGACGGGCAGATGTCTGTGGTTCAGGCAATTGTTTTTGCAATCGGTTATGTTGTGCTCGCCGGCATACTTGCAATTGAATGGGGAACCTGTGTGAATATGAGCGGTGTACTTTGGGTTGGACTTTCTGAACATTTCTTTAATAATTTTATAGGAAATTTTTTGCACGTTGTAAGTACAAGCGGAACAGATGAATACCAGATTGTCAGAATTGTGATTTCAAACTTTCTTTCACTAGGAATTGTACTTCTTATCAACAAGAAGAAAAAATCTAAAATCAACAAAGCAGATTTTTCAAAAAATTAATCAACTTCAAAAACTGCTTTATCATGGCATCCTGTTTTTTTTAGATAGCAAACAATCCAAAGATTTTGTACAATGCAAAACTTATACAGCTATTATCATCTGGAGAAAGATGGCATTTGTCAGATTGTCTGTTGATAGTTAAAAACTCAGTTCCATATCAACATGCGGAATGCCTTCTTCAAGATATTCTTCTGATGTAATTGAAAAGCCCAGCCGCTGGTAAAAAGGAATGGCATGGGTCTGTGCGTCCATGATGATTTTCTTACAAGCGGTCTTAGCCTTTAGTTCGCTGATTGCATATCTCATAAGCTGTGTGCCGGTACCTTTTCCGTGAACCAGAGTGAGAACACGTCCGATTTTTATAATACCGTCGCCGTCTTTAAAAGCTCTCAGATAAGCACAGACCCGGTCGTCTTCCATTGCAAAAATGTGCCAGCTTTTGTAATCCACACCATCAGGATCAACACAGCAGATTTTCTGTTCCTTCACAAAAACTTCCGCCCTCGATCTGAGAATTTCATAGATTTCTTTGCTACTAAGTTCGTCAAAAGTTTTAATTGTCCAGTCCATTTCTTAGTACTCCATTCCACACGCAGATATTTTAGCATTAATCTGAATTTTGTTTAATCCCGACAAAAAATAAACTTGGAGCAAAATCTATCAGACCGTTGGCGAGTAATGTGGAAAAACTTCTGGCTTCTTACTTTGCATCAGTTACTGATTTTATAAAAATCATGGCAACAATAAACGCTACCAAGTCACTGATTAAAGAAGCCCAGAGCATGGTGACGATGTTGTGACTAGTCAGTGCCAGAATAATTGAAGAAGGCACAAAGACGATTACGTCGCGGAGCAGGGCTAGCAGAGTTGACTTTCCGCTTTTACCCAGGGACTGCAGCATTATGGCCGCTGACTTTATAAAGCAGGTGAGGATGATGCCGCTCAAAAAGATTCTGACACAAAGTCGGGCATATTCGGTATATTCAGGACTGTTGTTTTTTCCAAAAAGTGAAATTACAAAATCTGGGGCAAGTTCAAAAATCAGAAAGAAAAGGCTTCCTACAGACAGAACAATTTTTGTAATAGCCCGAAATTCGACTTTTA
>DGGQ01000063.1 GCA_002392275.1 Treponema sp. UBA3870 | reverse complement strand
CCAATCTCCACGGCCTCAATCAGGTCGGAAAATTTTTCAAGTTTCGCAACATAGTCCGACACATTTCCAAATCCGTATGCCGCCCAGATGAATGGAACTCCAGCCTGTCTGCAAGCGTCGCAATCACCCTGGATATCGCCAACATAGACCGGGGAAGTGAGCTGGTTTCTCTGCACGAGCATCTGGATGTTTTCCGCCTTGCCCTTTCCCGTTCGACCAAAACATTCAAAATCTTTTACATAATCCTCAAGACCTGTTTTCTCCAGCATCAACTGGATGTAGCCGTCCTGACAATTGCTCACGACAAAAAAATTGCTTGCCGCAGAAAGCTCCTTGATTGTCTCAACAACTGCCGGATAGGTTATGTCGAGCGTATTGTTTTTCAGAGCGACATGCTCCTCGGTGCAGCAGTTGGACAAAAGGATTTCCTTCTGGCTTTCGGAAAGATTTGGCCACAGATCGTCCGCTATTACATCCATAGTCTTCCCGAACTCACGCTGCAAATCCTGTGCGTTGATTTTTTTTGCTCCGGTCTTTGAGTCGTCAATCGCCTTGTTCCATGCGACGGCGACAATTCCGGTCGTGTTCCAGATTGTTCCGTCAATGTCCAAAATGATTCCGTCGTATTTGCTTGCGGTCCTCATGTTTCTGTGTTCCTTCTATTTTTCAAGAATGAATTCCACGCGCCTGTTCTTCCAGTTTGTGGATGCGTCCTTTCTGTTTGCAATCATCTCAAGACCGCCCTTTCCTTCCGTGCTAAGACGTGACTCGGAAATCTTTCCGTTTTCCACAAGCCATTTTTTAACAAAATCCGCACGCCTAAGGGAGAGAGCCTTGAGCAGAACTTCCTCAGGATTGTTTTCCTCTGGTCCCTCGTAGTCGTCAACAGGATTCGCGTGTCCAATGACAGTCACCTTGTATCCGTTGAATTTGTTCAGAACCTGCGCGACACGTTTCAGCACCCTGATGTTGTTGTCCCTCTGGGCCTCGGTAAGACTGCTTCGTGCAATCACCTTTCCATTGTCGTCAAGCTCTCCGGTCAATTTGAAATCAGCATTGTCGCCACGGAATATAATGGAAGGAACCTGCATCTTGAGGCGGCCATTGTCGTACATCAAAAGAACGTCAACAGGAATTATTCCCTTGTAAACGGATGTCATTCCAAGATTGTCGGTTACTGTAAATTCGTAAGGATAATCCTCGGCGGACATTACGATTTCTCCATCATTTCCGCGACCGTCCCAGTTGATTGAAGCACGGAACAGATTTTCCTCGGAGCTGTCGGCAGGCATTGATTTTCCGCTGGTTTTCCAGAACACCTTTGAATTGTTGTGGCTGTCCTTGACAACCAGTGACCAGGAACGAACACCCGCCAAAGTTTTTGCGTAGAGCAGCATGTCAAGCTCGTCCTCGTAACCATCGTTGTCCGGGCTGAAATACTCAAACTCCTCTGGATTTGCGGAAGAGATTACCGAAAGAACAGGTGGGGTCGCAGTCACAACAAATGGGGTTGACATGGACTCAACATGGTTTCCTTTCTGATATTCAATCACAATTTTTCCGTAGAACTTTCCTTCGCACGCTTTTCCGTCCGCACCCTTTCCATTCCAAACAAAACTCTCAGGAACGCGAGTATTCTCTCCGCCACTCCATTTTTTAACAGACACACCATCCTTTCCGACAACATCAAATGTCCATTCTTTGATTCCGTCATTCAGAACTGTCTTCACATAAAGGACTTCCTCTTCCTTGTATCCGTCTCCGTTCGGGGAAATCAGTTCCTCGCTTGCCGTTACATAGGCTCCTGTCGCCCTTGTGTCTACAACAATATTTTTGATTGAATCCTCGCCCCGGTTTCCGGCAACATCGACCGCATAGATTTTAAGGGAGTATCTTCCGTCAGCGACCATGTTTCCGTTGGCATCCTTTCCGTCCCAGTCAAAATCAGATGCGGAAATCTTTTTTCCTTCGCCCGCGCTCTGGATTATCTCACGGACAATCCTGTTCCCGGAATCAACAATTTCAATGGTCCAGACCTCCTCCTCGGAAGACTTTTCAATTTTCACAGGCAGGGTCTGTCTTGGACTTTTCTCTACCGAAAGACTATCCGGCGAGAACATTGTGTATGGAGAAGAAATTTTGATTTCCGGTGGAACGGTGTCTTTCACAAAAGTGACTGTCTGGGAAACAGCCGTGGTTCCACTGTTTGCGACTGTCGAAATCTGCGCGGAATATTTTCCATCAGGGCATTCGGCTCCGTCGTTCGATTTTCCGTCCCACTTTATTGATTCTGGAACATCGCCGGTCCCATCAACAACAAATGCATCGCCTCCAGACGCATTTTTGATTACAAATCTGTATGTGGAAATTCCGGTCGCGGCTTTTGCTGATGGATAGAACAGCAGCGGCTCAATTGACATTGCCGATGAACTTGCGCTCAGAACAAGCTCCGTGTTTGAAGAGTCCAGAGTGAATGTGGATGATGTTGTTGTTCCCACATTGCCGGCAGCATCCTCACCCTTGAGTTCATAAACATAGTCGCCATCAGGAACAAAGCGTCCGTTCATGTCGGTTCCATTCCACGCAAGGGAGTCGGAAAGTTTTGCTCCAAACGCAAATGTTCTGACAATCTCGCCGTCCGCGCTCTTGATTACACCAGACCATTTTTTTCCGTCATCAAACGCTGGTTCGGCGGAGGTCTGCCTTTGGGTGAAAGTCAAATCCTTTTTGCCATTGAAAATTTTGTCCGAAACCGAGACAGTTGCGGCGGGGGCTGTGACATCAAGAATAAAATCTGGTGAAATCGAGACTGGCGGCACGTATCCGTTTTTATATTTTGCGGTGAGTATCGCCCGGTATATTCCGTCCTTCAGAATCTGTCCGTCGCTTCCCTTTCCGTCAAAATAGTTTTCGGTCGCACCCTCAGCTCCACCGCCTCTCTCATAACGGATTTTTCCGGTGGAATCTGCGATTGAAAGTTTCCATTCGGCAAGTGTGTTCACGGATGAAGGAGAGACTGGAAGTTTTATGTCAAAATACATCAGGTCCTTTATGCCGTCGCCGTTTGGTGAAAAATATTTTCCATCCTTCAGCGAGATTCCGATAACAGGTTTTTCTGCTGAGAAAATTATGTTGCTGATTACAGCCTTCTCGGATTTGTTTCCAGCACGGTCTGTCGCAAAAATCTCGTAGTAGTAAACACCGTCCTTAACCATTACTCCGTCGTCGGCGGTTCCATCCCAAACGACCTCCGGATCGGGCGATGAGTTTTCCCATTTGTATGTCCTGACTTTTTTTCCGTCGGCACTGTAGATGATTGCGGCCGACCACAAGACCTCCTCAGAACCCCTCTGCCTGATTTTGATTAAAGGCTTGGACCCCTCGCCAAAAGATTTTTCTTCCTCCGTCATGGACTCCAGACTGATTACAGGGGACGTGCAGTCAACAACCACATAGTATTTTGCGGAAAGCCCGGTATTGTTGTTGTCGTCCGTCGCACTGAAAATGTAATAATATTTTCCGTCGGGGGCAACATCTCCGGGAACCAGTCCCAACGCTGCGGCCTCATCACCAAGGCGACCGTTCCATACGACAGAATTTGGAATATCGACACCGCTCTTTGGATGGAAAAGTCTCTTGAAAAAAGAAGCGAACGTAAGTTTTTCCTCGTCCTTTCTTTTGTTTCCGATTGTGCGGATTATTTTTCCATCCTCGTTGTAGATTGAGAGCTTCCATTCCTTGATGTAGCGTTTTTCTTTTATCTTCAGCGGAATAACCAGAGTGTCCTGCACCCCGTCGTTGTTTGGAGAAATATATTCAGGGGCTCTTTCGGCATAAGTCTGGATTCCTGCAAAAAGGCACAGGACCGCGAAAATCAATTTTAGCTTTTTCATTTTCTATCTCCCTTTAGAAAATCTGACCGGCAGATGCCACGTCACTCATCATCCATAGAAATCTGCTCGCCCCAGAGATAAACCTCGGGAGCCTCGTCGTCCGTCATTCCTATATACATGGTCGCGCCCACACCGATGTCATGGACCGAGCCATAAAGATTCTGCCAGGACACGGCA
This sequence comes from Treponema sp. UBA3870, assembly GCA_002392275.1. Taxonomy (GTDB): domain Bacteria; phylum Spirochaetota; class Spirochaetia; order Treponematales; family Treponemataceae; genus Treponema_D. The sequence continues at coordinate 8,874 of DGGQ01000063.1, read as the reverse complement.
GGTATAAACTCGTTCTGCTCCCTGGTCTCCTTTGTATCGCCTGAAGAAATCACAAGATGCAGCCCAAGTCCAAGTGAAGGCCAGCTTACTTTTTTTGTTTCCGCAATCTCACGTACATTTGCCTCCCAGCCCAAAGTCAGGTTCACAATCTTGTTGTATGAAACACCGAACGCCAAATCGAACACGGCATTCTGGAAGGTCGGAAAATATGCGTCCACCGAAAAAGCTCCGGTAAATCTGTTCTTGAAGGAGCCGAGCGAAAAAATCTCCGACGCGAACGAAAGTCTTGGAGTAAAGATTGCCGGATATGATGTTCCCGATGCGCTTCCGTTGATTCCGTTAACAGCATAGTCCCCCGAGAGAGGCTTTCCCATGTTTAGAATCGACACGCCTATCCGTGGATTTTTTAGGAATCCGAGACTTTCGGTCGAATACAAAAAACCAAGGTCAGCTCCAATTATAAAGTCCGCCCCGTCGCCAAAGAAATATCCAAAGTAGCCGTTGAGTCCTATGGAAATGCCCTCGACAATCTCCTTTGAAAGTCCAAGATGGATTGTCGTCTGTTTTCCGACATCAAGACAAGGCGCGGAACTGAATACCCCCTCGGCTGCAGCTGTGAATACCATCCATTTGTTCGGGAAAATTGCGCCGGCATGGAATCCCCAACCGAAGCCCCCGTCGCTGTCCGTGTCAACCAAAAAGGATGCCGCCGCGTTGATTGCGGTTCGCTGCTCTGCCGCTGTCAGTGCTGGATTGTACGCGATGGAACCGGGAACCACGTCGCCAAAGGGTCCGCCGCTTGCTGATGCTCCACCGCCCGAAAGAACCGGATTTGAAAGTTTAAAAATATTTTCACCTGCCAATGGCGGATTGTAGGCAAAGAGCATGGCCGAAGCAAAAAACATGGCGGATGCTGCAAGTAATTTTTTCATAACATAATCTCCATTTTCTCCAGCATTTAAACCGAAGTTTCCAAACAGGTTTAAGGGAACCTCTAAAAACTTCAGTTTTGCCTTGAAGCTACGCTGTCAGTTCAGAAGCAACTTTGAAAACGCGATATTTAAAAACACGTAATCTCTGCCTTCAAAACTCGACGGCAAGCTTTAAAAATCTCAAAAGAGAGTTTTCAGAGCTTGCCTTAATATACATAAATTCTGCTGATTTGGGAAGTATGGGAAAGATTTCGCCCCTAGCCCCGTGATTTGAGCCGCTTTTCCACACGGTCGATTACCCAGTCGGGTGTACTTGCTCCAGCGGTCAACGCGACCCTTTCCATTAAAAAAAACTCACCGGGGATTTCTTCGGGCCCCTCAATCAATGCAGTCCGTGGACAGATTTTTTCTGCGGACTCCAGAAGCCTGTGTGTGTTTGCGGAGTTTCTTCCCCCCACAACGAGTATTCCGTCCGATTTCCCCTCCAGCGCGGAGAGAGCTTTTTGTCTTTCCATTGTAGCCGGGCAGATTGAGTCAAATATTTTCATGGAAGGATTTTTTTCGGAAAGCACGTTCCTGATTTCGCTGTATTTTTCAAGGCTGAACGTCGTCTGCGCAATCAGCATGGTCTTTTCTGGAAGCACAAGTTTTTTTGCCTCGTCCACCGTCTGCACCACCGTAAAGTCGCCGCCAAAACCCGGGTCAAAATATCCCGAAAGTCCCGTCACCTCGCCATGGTTTTTGTCACCCGCCACAACGACCGAATATCCAAGCCGGCTCCAGTCCATCACACGCTTCTGGCTCTGCCTTACACGTGGACATGTCGCGTCAACAACAACCGCGCCCCGCTTTTTTAGGGAATCCACAACATTTGGGGCCGCCCCATGCGCGCGGATTACAACAGGGCATCCGTCTTTTACCGCCAAAAGATTTTCACCATCAACCACGTCCACACCCTTTTTTTTGAGCAAATCCATAACGGCGGGATTGTGAATCAGGGGACCCAGCGTAAAAATGGGAAGAGAGCTTTCCCTGTATTCGGACGCAATTTTTTCGGCAGTCTCAACAGCACGGCGGACACCCATGCAGAATCCCATAACCTCGGCGCGGATAACTTCCATAATATTCTCCAAATGTTTCCAAAAAAAATCCACCCCGCCATTGACGAGATGGATTTTTAACTAATTAGCGTTTTCAAACTTACCCATAAAAACAGAAGTTTTTAGAGGTTCACCACAGAATCTATCAGACACTTGGTTCGGCCACACGTGGTCTTGCCTTGCGGTTTCTTTCCTTGTCCGGGTTCCAGTTGCGTCTCACCAGGGCGATAAAGCCAGAGCTGATGAAGATTGATGAGTAGCATCCAGAAAGCAGACCGATTGTCAGAACAATTGCGAAAGTCCTGATTGAGCCGGTCGTGAACACCCACAAAGAAATTGCGGCGAACAATGTCGTCACCGTTGTGATTATTGAGCGTCCCAGAGTATCGTTGAGAGACTTGTCCAGGATGTTAATGAAATTCTTTGACTCCATGTTCTTGATGTTGAACCTGAGGCGGTCCAGAATAACTACGGTCGCGTTGATTGAGTAACCGAAGATTGTGAGGATTGCCGCCAGAGTTGTTGTCGAGAATTCCAGCTGGAACCAGGTGATAAATGCGAACATCACAAGACAGTCATGGAGAAGCGCAATTACAGCACCAAATGCAAGAGCAGGCTTGAATCGGATTGCAGCGTAGAGCCAAATCAGGAAGATTGTGCCAATCGCCATCCAGATGGAGCTTGCAAGCAATGATGAGGACCACTGTGAGCCAACGAAATCCTGTCTGATTACAGGAACATTGTCTACACCAAATTTTGACTGGAGGGCAGAAAGTATGCTGGACTGCAAATCCTGGCTTGAGGTCTCGTCGTCCTTGTCAACCTTTGCCCTGATCTGAAAACTGCGGTTTGCATCGGTTCCCATCGCCTTTACGGAAACATCCAGCGCGGAGACAGCATCGCGAACATCGTCCACGGAAACACTGTCGCCGGAAGGAACATAGAGCCTGTATGGAGTTGAGGAAAGACGAGAAGTCACCATGGAGTTCACAAAGATTCCATAGGAGTCAACAGAACCCGAGCCTATCAACTTTGCGGAAACGCCAGAAACTGTGTTCAGAGCGTTAACCATGTCGGACACGGTTGGATTCTGTCCAAAAGAAAAAGTCTTTGTCTCGTTGTCAACACCGGCACCCGTTATTACCAGGCTGAGGCTTGTGCTGTCCAGCTCCACATTGACTGTGGATGAACCTGTATATGTGATTTCCGCGGCGGCGGGAGCCACTCTGATTTCCTCAATCAATCCAGGAACAAAGTCAATGCTGAAATTGACCCCGCGGACAAAAAGTCCAACAACGCCCGTAATGATTATGACCAAAGAAAAAATGGCACAAGGGAGGAACGCCTTGCTGAATTTGAAATTCTTTTTCATTATTTTACCCCCCAGCCAATGCTGATTCCCTTATGTCCGACAGTTTCTGTTCCAAAGTCAAACATAAGACGGGATACGACCAGAGCCGTGAACATGGTTGAAACAACACCAATTGCAAGGCTGTATGCGAATCCCTGTACCGCGCCGGATCCAAGAGATGACATGAAGGCAGCAGCAATGAATGTCGTGATGTTGGAGTCAAGGATTGCCCAAAGAGCGTTTCCAAATCCAGCGGAAATGGAAGATGCCCTGTCTTTTCCAAGCCGTCTCTCCTCCTTTATACGCTCGAATATGATTACGTTTGCGTCAACCGCCATACCGATTGTAAGAATCATACCCGCGATGGACGGAAGTGTGATTGTGAAATTGAAGGCGGAAAGGATACTGAACATAATATAGAGGTTCAAAACCTGGGCGACACATGCGTTGACACCCGCGCCGTGATACCAGATGAGCATGAACAGCATGATTGCGGCAAGACCAATAGCGATGGCCATGACACCCTGCTTGATTGCCTGCTCACCAAGGGACGCTCCAATTACCTGCTGATTTTCAACCGTCAGAGGAACATCAAGCCATGCGGTCTGGAGAACTTTCTGGAGATTTTTTGCCTCCTCCTGTCCAAATCCGGTAATGGCAACCGCTCCACCGGTGATTGCGCTCCTGATTGTGGCATTCGACTTAATGCGGTCGTCGCTTACGATTGCAAGGTTCTTTCCAATATTTGCGGATGTGAAATCAGCAAAAATCTGTGCGCCCTCGGTATCAAGACGGAAGCTTACCTGCGGCTTTCCAGTTATGTCCTCAGTTCCAACCTCGGCTGACTTTATGTGCTTTCCATCAAGAACGGACTCCTTCTTTACAACAAGGTAGCCCTCCTTCTGGTCAAGTCCATACTCGTCTGTTGAATAGTAACCAAGAACCTCGCAGTCCTCCGGGATGATTGAAGGGTCAATCAGATTTCCCTGGCTGTCGAAAGTGTTGTCCTTGTTCGCGTTATAATATGTGTTGAACGAATTTGAAGCCTCGTCATCAACCAGACGGAAATTCAGGATTCCGCGTCCACGGATGATGGAGTTAATCTGGTCGGCCTCCGCGCTTCCAGGGATTTCGATATAGATGCGGTCGTCACCCTGCTGGCGGATAGTAGGCGAGCTAAGTCCAAAGCGGTCAATGCGGTTGGTCAGAGTCTCAATCGCCTGCTCCATTGCGCTTACACGGAGAGTATCAGCGGAAACGTTGGAGTTTTCATCCTGCGACGCAACAACCGCATCCAAATCAGCCTTGACGATGACGTTCATACCGCCACTCAAATCCAGACCAAGCTTTACGGAGTTCTGGTAGTTCTTTTTGTCCGCAAGAATCTTCTCACGGTAGCGTCCCTCAATCACCGCAAGGATTTCATCTTCGTCAGTGAAAGACGCAAGGGCATCTCGGAGTGTCATTGGATTTGGAACAGCCTCGCCCATGTCCTTGTAATTTTTCTTCGCGGCCTTCAGGAGCCATTTCTGGTCTTCGGTCAAAACCTGCGAAGGGTCGGACTTTACGGCGGCCTTGAGAGCTTTCACATCCTCAGCAGCCTTGTCGCTCGAATAGTTTTTGATATTCTCCAGCGAACTCAAAGCAAGAGCCTGGTCTTCTTTTGGTGTCCACGCATACCACTTGAGCGAGGGCCACAAGAATCCAAAACAGATTGCGAGAATCGCCAGAATCAGAATGAAACGACTTCTCTTGTTCATTTTTACTTTGCCTCGGAATCCTCAGTGTTCTGGGAGTCCTTATCCTTTATTTCTTCAGTGATTTTGTCTTCCTTTGTCTTTTTGCCGAACCAGCCCTTCTTTTCCTCAGGCTTGGCCTCTTCCGTAGTCGCAGGCTTGTCAACAACGACTGTCGCTATTGCGGTACGGTTGAACTCAATCTTGGCTCCGTCATCAACCTTGACAATGATTGTGTTTTCCTTTGTCGAAGCCACGGTTCCATGGATTCCACCGATTGTAACAACCTTGTCTCCCTTTTTGAGAGCGGCTATCATCTTCTGGGTTTCCTTCTGCTTTTTGTTCTGGGGACGAATCATAAAGAAATACATGATTACAAGAATCAAAAGCAGTGGAATGAACATTCCAAAACTACCAAACAAGCCTGCGGCTCCACCTGCTGCATCTGTTCCGGCTGCTGTACCGGCAGTTCCAGCTCCTGTGCTGAGGAAAAGTGCGATAAGAGACATTTTCTATTCCTTCCTTAATACAATGCTAACCTTTGTTAAAAATCAAGGTCGCTAAGTCCAGGTTCCTTCAAATCCAAAAATTCAGACAGAAAAAACCTATGGTGGTCTATATTACCACAAACAGAAAGGTCTTTCAAGGCAGACGATTATTTTCCTGCAAGTTTTTCCAATTCTGCAAGGCGGACCTGAACATCGCGGTCGTTCGGGCGGATTGCGGATACCTGTTTAAGATAGAACTGGGCCATCTTGTAGTTCTGGGTCGAATAGTAGATTCTGTACATGCGGTAGAGCGTGTCCACATTTCTCGCATTGTACGAAAGGCTCACCCTAAGGCTCTCAAGCTCCGCGTCCGTGTCGGATTCCAGAAGACTCTTCTCGTAATATAGAAAACTTTTCATCGAGCTGGACGAAGTTTTTATAAGGGTCTCTATAATTTCCCCGGCCTCCTTCTTTTTTTCGGCGGCAATCATGGATTTTATGTAGACCTGGACAACCCTCTCGGAGGATGGATTCTGGGCGTAGAGTTTTGCGGCTGCCTCCCATGCCTCGTCATTTTTCGCAAGGCCAATACAGGATTCCACATAGCAGCACAGAGTCTCCAGAGAAGCTCCACCCGCTCCAATCACACTAACACTTGTATCGTAGGATTCCGCATATTTTCCAGCCCTAAGCTGTTCCTTGACATAAAGCTCCAGAGCATCCATGTTCTCCGGCTCGGACTCAAGGACCGGTCCCACAAGTTCCAGGGCAGTCTTTCCACCAATTTTTGACTCCAGAGCGGACGCAACCTGTGCAGAAAGAAGAAGCACCTCCAGATCGTTCGGATAGAGGGAAAGAGCTGTGGTCATTGTGTCGGAAACCGCGGACAGATTTTTGCTCCAGTTTTTTTGCAGCCAGCCACGCAGAACAAGATAGTCCCTGTGCCTTGAACCAATGCCCTCGCACGAGTCCAGCAGAGCGGAAGCCTTTAGATACTCCCCCTTGGCAACAAGGATTCTAGCGCGAAGAAGTATGTAGTCCAGATTTTCCGGGTCAATCTGTAGAATCTTTACGGAATAGTCCATGGCCTCGTCCCATTTCTGGGTCTTCACAAGGCTCCTGCACGAAAGTTCCAGAGAAAGTTTGTCCTCCGGCTTTACCGAAAGAATTTTCTGCGCGTACTGGAGAGTCTTCTGGTAGTTGTTGCTCTCAAAATAGGAGCGCATTTTGGCGACAGTTATCTCCAGCGGCTCCGTGTCCAAATTTTTTCCGGCCAGCTTCAGGTATTTCAGTGCGTTGACGGGCTTTCCCTTTTTCAGATAGAAAAGTCCCATCAGATAGTTTGCAACAACCGAGTCGCTTCTGATTTCAAGGCACTTCCGGAGCGACGACCTGATTTGCTCGGAATAGTCCTCCTTTGCCTCGCCGTTGATTAAAACCAGATTCGGGAGCAGAAGGGTAAAAAAATCCTCATCCCCCGAACTTGTGTCGTACAGCCCAAACTGCGCGGAGTTTATAATGGGAATATATGGATTGTAGGAATCGGACACGGGAACGTCGGACGCAAATTTTTCGGACGGCCAGACAATTTCCATAATCGACGAGCAGATTTCAAGAAGCACCTTCTCCCTTTCTCCGTAGCTTTCCTTAAGCGGTCTGTGGAGCTTTGAAAACAGCATCCTGATTGAAGATGGCGTTCCCATTTCCGCAAGGGCCATAGCGTCGTTGCTTATAGAGAAAAAATATGTGTTGTTTTTTTTCTGCGGAACCGCAATGCTGACAGTATCGGAAGTCTCTTTTGTGGCCGGGGGTGTTTTTTTGCCTGACTCGCACGAAAACAGAGCCGCAACAAAGCAGAGCGACGCAATCAGCGCGGGGACAGTGCCACCGGACCTATTTTTCAGAATCCTCATCCAGAATCTCATCCTTCTCGTCCTCGAAATAGGGAAAGTCCTTTTTCAGAATCTGCTGGACATAGAACACGGCCACCAGAGCCACACCAAGAATCAAAATCAAAAGCGGAAGCCATCTGGAAACAAAAGTCGTGAGAGAGAATTTCAGGATTCCGGTTGAAAAGAGCCAGAAGAACACGCCCAGAACAAGCAGTGTCGCGGAAATGAAAGTGTAGGACGAACGCACACGGCGGAACTTGTATAGCCCCACCAGGAAAAGGGAGATTCCCGCGCTCATCATGGCGTATGGAACCATCTTGAATGGCGAAAGCTGGATAATCTCCAGTGTGCTCAGAAGGACGGGGATTCCCAACAGGAAAATCATAAACCCAATGAACACGATGAAAGAGTTCCTGAGAAATCCAAGGCCGAAGAAAAGAAAAAGCGCGCCCACCAAAATAACAATGATGGCAGGCCTAAGGTTCGCTGATTCTGCCGCACTGAAATTACATGCGCCAAGGATTATCCCCACCGCGATAAACACAAGCCCGATGGCAAGAATTATGTTCTGCTTTATCTGCTTCGGAGTCTGCGGAACCATCCTGAAATGTCCCTTCCGCTGAGTCTTATTCTCGTCGTTCTTCTTTTCCATGCCATTTCCTCTATTTCTTTCTGCTATAAACAGTCCACCTTCCATAATGATACCATTTTAAAAGCCTACGTTCAACTTTTTTTTAGGTCCAATCTATTTTTTATGTGATTTACACATAGATTTAAACACTTTTTTGATTACAGTGCTATAATATCCCAAAGGAGGACCCGAATGAAGAAAAATATCTTTCTCGCACTTTTACCGCTATTGCTAGTCCAGATTTTTATAATCTCATGCAGCTCCGAAGCATCTAGCAGAGTAAGCCTGTCAATAACCCCACCGGCATCGCGGGAAGCGGACAGCGGCTACAACCTTCTTGTCAGGGTCTACGACGCGGAGAGTGTTGTCCCGATTCTTTCGGAAAACATGAAAATCGGCGGAACAAATCCTACGGTCACATTGGAGAACATACCGAGCGGAAAAAAAATATTTGTGTACACAAGCGCATCCTATACTGATGCGAACAACGGTGTCCAGGCATGGTCCGGCAAAAGCTCCACATTGACTCTCGCGCCCGGGGAGGAAACACCGGTTGAGATATATCTGCTGCCATGTACAATGGTAACATTTTGCGGGGAAGGCATAGCATCGTTCGATGAAAACAACTACAATGAGACCTACACAGCGACTAAACCAGACGACGGAGCAAAACTAAGCTGCTGGTATATAACGGTCCAGCTCAAATACGACGACGGAAGAACTATATCAAGCACAGCGGCCAAT
>DGGQ01000019.1 GCA_002392275.1 Treponema sp. UBA3870 | reverse complement strand
GACGACAGCGCGACCGCCGCCGCCAGAATCAGAAATAGTTTTTTCATTGTTCGCTCCTTTTTTTCATAAAAATTACTGTTTCACATCAAGATAAAACTCAAACGTATCCGCTCCAGTGAGGCGGTGTCATCGATGACGACTTTTTTTGCAAGGTTTCTTTTTTCTTCTTCGGGCAGATTCCATCGGTCGGGGGCATCTGGTGTTTTTACAAGATAGTCGATTTCAAGCGATTTTGTCGTTGTGAACACCGCTTCAAGATAGTTGGGCATTTGTATGGTTTCCGAGTAAACATCTCCGTCCTTTGCAATATCATCGTCACAGAAAAACGCTCCCTCTATGCTGTCCAGAGTCGCGCCGTAAGAATCTTCATACTCATCGGTCTTGAAACAAAAATAGGCGTAGTCGAAGAGCGTTTCCGCCTCAAACCTCATGAAATATCTGCCCTGCGCCGGCTTATATTGCCACCAGACCGCCACATTCTCATCTTTGCAAAGGCAAAAGCGGAGGGAATCTTCCATGGAGGAAAGTATGTCATCATCTGAAAGCGCGGCTTCGCTTCCGTCCGCAAATATAATCCTGATAGTTTTATTCCGTATTGTCTCCGTCCACCCCGAAACTTCTACAGGATTTCCGATAGAAAATGTGCAGGCGGCATAAGGGCTGATTTCATGCGAAAGGCTTTCTGATATGGAAAAAAGTTCCCTGTCATTTTCATCAAAGACCGCATAGGAAAAATCCATTTCCTTTATGGTTTTTTCTGTAATATTACAGAGAACTATGCTGACATCCTCACCATACAGTTCAAAGGTATTTACGGCGACAGGCGTTGCCATGCCTTTATGGACGGCTCTGAAAACAGCTTTTTCGTCTTCCGTGTCATAGAGGTGAAGGTATTTAATTCCCGTTTCCGTGTGTTCCTCCGCCTCAGCCGTCTGAGCAAACGCGGAAATTTGCTCCGCCTGTTCGCTCTCAGAAATTTGCTCCGCCTGTACGGTATGCTCTGCCGCTTCGCCCTGCGCGCTTTGTGGCGCGAACTTTTTCTCGCACGACGACAGCGCGAATAATGCCGTAATCAGTAAAAGTGTCTTTTTCATTCCGTGTCCTCCAGCATTATATATCACTTGATAAATCTCAGCAAAAAATCAAGCGCGCCGATGACTGTGAAGCCGTTCTCGTCAAGCGTTTCTTTTATGTTCTGGTTTGTCACGATGATTTTCCGAACCTGGTCGTTCAGCAGCAGAAAGGGACGGACTTCCCGCGCCCGTGTCTCCGCGTCTGACATGCTGGCGCAAACCTGAATGTAGAACAAATTCGTTCCACGCTTGGCAAAAAAATCGATCTCGTTTGTCTTGCGCGCTGACTTTCCGTTTTTGTCCTTGCCTACGGTGTCGAAAGTTCCCACATTCACCGTGTAGCCGTTGTAAACAAGCTCGTTGTACACGATGTTTTCAAGCATCTGTCCTTCGTCGGGGAAGGCAAAGTTAAGCCGCGCGTTGCGGAGTCCAGTGTCAATAAAATAATATTTTCTGAGCGCGCCGATTTCGCTCCTGCCCTTCAGGTCGTAGCGCTTCGCCTCCCTAATCAGAAAGGAATCGACAAAAAAGCCAAGGTATTTTTCCACCGTCAGCTTGTTGATGTTTTCTTTTTTTACCGTTTTGAAGGTGTTCGCGATTTTTTCAGCGTTCATAAGTTGGCCTGTCAATGAGCTTATGAGGTTGCACAGTTCATCAAGGGAAGAAGTTTTTTTCAGCTTGTTGCGCTCGATTATGTCCTTGAAATAGGTCATCTCAAAAAGATTCCGGAGGTAGTCTTTTTTTTCGTCATCACTTTTCAAGACAGCAAGGGGAAGCCCGCCGAACTGCATGTATTCAAGCAGGGCGTCTGCCTCTGAGCCGCCTTTGTATTCGGAAAACTCCTCAAAGGAAAGGGGCAGAAGCTGGATGTTCACGGCCTTGTCGCGGAATTCGGTGATGATGTCCGTTGAAAGCATCTTTGAATTTGAGCCGGTCACATACAGGTCGATGTTTTTTTCTCTGGAAAGCCCCAGGATGACATCGACAAAGGTTATAACCTGCTCATCGTCTTTTTTTGCGAGGACATGACTTCCGCCAGTCAGCGCGGGATTGACAATCGGAAAGATTTTCTGAACCTCGTCCAAAAAAACATAGCATTTTTCTTTTCCTGCGCAGAATTTTCTGACATGCTCGCCGAGAGCAATCGGATCGCGGAACAAGATGTTCCTGTCATCGTCAAGCTCAAGAATCAAAATATTGTTTTCGTCCACAGAACTTTCAAGCAGGTATGCCTTGTATATTTCTTTGAGGAGGTAGGATTTTCCGCACCGCCTGATTCCCGTAATCACCTTGGGAAAGCCGTTGTCGCGGTTATTGATTAAGAGATTCAGGTATTTATTGCGCCGTATCATAAAATCACCTTTTTTTGTAGAATTCTACAGTTTTTGTCATTTAAGTATAGCAGGAGATGCGGTAAAATGCAATATTCAGCAACTTTTTTTGTAGAATTCTACATAAAAAGTTAGTTTATATTTCTCCCATTGTACCACATTCCGCGCGGGCGCTACAGGGCGGGCGAGGATTTACTCCGTGGCATTTTGCGTTTCTGAAA
>DGGQ01000080.1 GCA_002392275.1 Treponema sp. UBA3870 | reverse complement strand
TAGATTTTAGACTGGCAATAGCATAGTAAAAGTCGAATTTCGGGCTAAAAGTTTCGGTGTCATCAATGCCAGTTCTTGCTCCATGTGTGCATGCCTCAATGCAGGAACCGCACCCAATGCACAAATCCTTGTTGAGAGTTACATAGTCGCCCGAACCGTCGTTGCATAGCTTTACTGGACAAACGGCAATGCAGCGATGGCAGTTGACGCATTTGTCCTTGTCCACATTGATTACAGCACTGAGACTCAAACCCGTATCAATCATTATTTTCTCCACAAAAACGCATAATCAATATTTGTTTAGATTATTTTGTTATATAGGTATTCCCATGATTTTTCAAGGGCGAATTCTTATGGCGAGGATTCCAGCTTCTTTTGGCTTATTGACACTGACATTTTTGCGGATTATGCTGATTTTATGAAGAAGTTTTTTTTGATTCCGCTTTTGATTTTGTGCATATTTTTGCCTATTTTTTCTCAAAGTTCAGTGCGTGGAATGAAAGTTTCCGTTCCTAATGGCGCGCCTGCAATCTGTGTGGCATCCATCGCTGAAAAAAATCCTGACGATTTTACATTTGTCACACCGGAAACAATCTCGGCATGTTTTGCAAATGCAAGGGACGATTTCATAATTGCCCCGGTGAACGCTGGTGCAAAAATCTACCGCAGCGGAAAATCTTCCTATAAGCTTGCGGCAGTCGTTACATGGGGAAACCTCTACTTTGCGTCCCAGCGAAAAAATTTTACTCTCGCGGACATAAAAAAATATGGTGTGACACTTTTTGGCGAGAACACAATCAACTCGTCGGTCGCGCTTTTTGCCCTTGAAAAAAATGCAGCGTCCCCAAAAAAAGTTGAGTATCTTGCGGGGGCTTCAAACACGCAGGCCCTTCTTCTTTCCGATAAAAATGCGATTGTCCTTACGGCGGAGCCAGCCCTTTCTGCCGCGAAAATGAAGAATCCGCAAATCAAATCGTATTCATTGAACGAGCTTTTCAAAAATGCGACAGGATTTGACGGATATGCCCAGGCCGGTCTTTTTGTGAAAACTGAGACTGCAAAAAATCATCCGGATGAGGTCAGGGCGTTTATTGATGAGGTGAAAAAATCCTGCGGGCTTTGCCAGAGCGATGTGGCTTCCGTGGCAAGGATTTGTGCTGAACTACAGATTCTCCCGAACGCAAAAATTGCTGAAAAATCAATCCCGTCATGCGCGGTCCGTTTTGTTTCGGCACTGGATGCAAAAAAAATGGTTGAGTCCACCGCGAATATAGATTTGAAACAGTTCGGCGGCTCAGTCCCGGAAAATGATTTTTATTTTTCATTTTGATTTCTGAATGGAACAGATTTCTAGAAGCAGCAGAATAAAAAGCATCGCGACGTTCGTTCTTGGAATAATTCTTATATGCGTTGTGTTCGAGCTTGTTGGAAAGATTAAGGGGAATCCGCTTGTGTTTCCAGGTGGTGGCGAGGTTCTTAAAACATTTTTCCGCCTGATGGGTGAGCCTCAAACGTACAGGCTCGTTCTTACAACTCTGGTCCATCTTTTTGTTTCTCTTTTGATTTCCTTTTCTTTCGGAGTTGCAATTGGGGTTGCCGAGGGGCTTTGCAATTTTCTGCACAAACTTTTGTATCCACTTATGACGCTCCTCCGCTCAATTCCCATGATTGTTCTTGTCGTAATAACAATGGTGCTCGCGAGCTACAGCAGGGTTCCTTACATCGTGTGCGCGCTTGTGCTTGTTCCGTTAATCAGCGAGGCCGTGTGCGAGGGATGCAGAAACATCGACAGGGACCTTGTTGACGTGTACCGGATGAACGGAAGTTTTTCTTTGCGGATTCTGTTTGCTGTGTACATTCCGCTTGTGTCGGGCTATCTGAAACAGTCCTTCGTGAATGTCACTGGAATTGGAATCAAAATAATCGTGACGACGGAATATCTTGTTCAGACAAAGGACTCTCTTGGCAAGGCGATTTTTACGAGCGGATATTTCAACGAGTATCAGGAAATCTATGCCTATGCGTTGATTATGATTCTGCTTGTTCTTCTGTTCACCGAACTGCCATTGTCTTTAATCAGACTGCTCAGGAAAAAACAGAAAAAATAAATTCATCGAACTTGCGGGTTTTATGGTTAACATAGAACCACCTTTTAGGGTAGTGACTTTTCTGGCGGACACTATTAGACTGTGGACAATAAATCAATGGGCTTTCGGAAAATCGCTTGCCCCAAAAAAATAGGAGAATACAAAATGGCGAACCTGTTTGAAAACAACACGTTGATTGTGAATCAGAAGTTTACGGTAATCGCAAACCAGTACCAGATTCAGGATGAGAATGGAAATGAAATTGGATTTGTGCAGGAAAACATGTCCACAGGAAAAAAGGCCCTGTCCCTGCTCGTCTCAAAAAAGATAATGCCTTTCAATCTCAGCATTCTTGACGCACAGAAAAATGTTCTCGCGACAATCTCACGCGGAGTCACGCTCCTTCTTTCAAAGACCACAATCAAAAATGCAAACGGAGAGGAGATTGCCAAAATCAACCAGAAGTTCACGATGCTCAAACCAAAGTTTGAAATCATGGACATACAGGGCCAGCTGATTGCCACAATCCAGGGCGACTGGAAGGCATGGGAATTCTCCATAAAATCACCGGACGGAAATGAGATTGGAACTGTCTCAAAAAAATGGGGCGGCGCGCTCAAAGAGATTTTCACGGACAGCGACAAATATGTTGTGAACATCACCGGCGACATCAGCGAGAACAACAGGATTGCCATTCTCTCGACAGCTGTTGTTGTTGACATGATTCTGAAGGAAAACAACTAGGTCAACAACCTTTGACCTTTCACAATTCTTGGTATATACTGAGGGGGTCCCTGTTTTTGCAGGGATTCCTTTATTTTTTAGAGACAGGGGCTTTTTATGGCAATGGTTATTTTGACACTGAACTGCGGCTCGTCATCCGCGAAATATCAGGTTTACGATTGGGATAACAAAGAGGTTATGGCTAACGGTGTGGTCGAGAGAATCGGAATTGACGGTTCATGCATCACACACAAGGCGAAGGGAAAGAAAACTGAAATCGAATCTCCATGCCCGACTCACAAGGAAGCGATTGAGCTTATCATAAAGGAGATTACGGATCCCGAGGTCGGAGTGATTAAATCAATGGACGAAATCGGGGCTGTCGGACACCGCGTTCTCCATGGCGGCGAAAAATTTACGAAATCAGTTTTGATTACGCCTGAAGTTCTTGACGGATTCCGCGACGTTATTGATTTGGGACCGCTCCACATGCCTGCGAACATCATGGGAATCGAGGCCGCGCAGAAGGTTATGCCGAACATTCCACATGCCGCAATCATGGACACAGCCTGGCACCAGACCATGCCCGAAGAAACATTCATGTATGCAATTCCCCGCGAATGGTACACAAAATATGCAGCCCGCCGCTACGGCTTCCACGGAACATCCCACATGTATACCGCAAAGCGTGCAGCTGTTCTGCTTCACAAAAAGCCTGAGGACACAAACCTCATCATCTGCCACATTG
>DGGQ01000037.1 GCA_002392275.1 Treponema sp. UBA3870 | reverse complement strand
TATACGTATTTTGCGTCCAAGGCAAAGAAGGATGGCTTCAACCAGATTGCCGCCATTTTTGAGGAGACCGCCGCGAATGAAAAGGAACATGCCAAGCTCTGGTTCAAACTTTTGCAGGGGATTGGCTCCACGGCTGAAAATCTGAAGGCAGCTGCTGATGGCGAAAATCACGAGTGGACGGAGATGTATCCATCTTTTGCCAAGGTTGCGCGCGAGGAAGGTTTTGACAGGATTGCGGAAATGTTCGAGGGTGTCGCCGCGATTGAAAAAAAACACGAGGAGAGATACAGGAAGCTGCTTGCGAATGTTGAGGGCGACCTTGTTTTCTCGAAGGACGGAGATGTAATCTGGCAGTGCTCAAACTGTGGACACATCTGTGTGGGAAAAAAGGCTCCCGATGTATGCCCTGTGTGCAACCATCCCCAGAGCTATTTCCAGGTGCTTGCGGAGAACTACTAGGCAATCTCTAGAAACTGAAGTTTTTCGAGGTTTCCACTAGTTTTTCTGGAATTGGTGCCGCGTAATTTTGATTTGGAGTGAGAGCGTGAAAAAAGTTTGCAGGTCCGTTCTGGTCCTTTCAGCCGCACTGTCGATTCTGCTTTGTGGCTGTGGCGGTTCGTCGTCCGGGGAACAGAAGTCAAGCATGAAGGCGAGTTTCATTTTGCCGGGCGTGGATGACAGCGACGATTCAGATGAAAGTTTTGACGATGAGTACGACTATGAGGACTACGATGATGAGTACGACGATGAATACGAAGAGGATGAGGAAATTTCGGAAGATGAGATTTACGAAATCCTTGACGAAGAATTTGACGAATGGGCCGAGAATGTTTACAACAAATACTATGATGCATGGAAATCCCGGACGCTGAAAATCAACGGAAACACCATGCCGCTGTACTGGAGGTATGACGAGTCAAAGGTTCCTGAGGATGGACGCGCGCTCTTCATTTCGCTCCATGGCGGTGGTGGTGCTGCTCCCGAGGTGAATGACGGACAGTGGGAAAACCAAAAGGTACTTTACAATCCACGACCGGAGGATGTGTATCTTTGTCCGCGTGCCGCATTCAATACCTGGGACCTGCATTTCTGTAACGATGCCGACGCATTCTATTCCGCCATAATCCAGATGGCCGTTGTGTTTATGGATGTGAACCCCAACAAGGTTTATATTCTTGGCTATTCGGCCGGTGGGGACGGTGTGTGGAGACTTGCGCCACGTCATGCCGATTACTGGGCAGCCGCTTCCATGATGGCAGGTCATCCTGGGGACGTTTCGCTTCTGAATCTTAGGAACACTCCGTTTATGATTTGGTGCGGTTCCGAGGACAGTGATTATAACAGGAATCTTGAGTGCAAAAAACGCATAGATGAAATGGCCAGACTCCACGCGGACGACAGCGATGGCTACATCTATTATGGAAACATAGTGAAAGGCAAGGGACACTGGATGGACGGTGTGGATTCTGCCGCGATTGACTGGATGTACCAGTACACAAGGGACCCGTATCCAGAGCGTGTTGTGTGGAATCAGGAGGAAATGCTTTTTCCGTCTTTCTACTGGCTGAAGGTTCCAAAAAAAGAAATGCAGCGCAACAAAAAGATTGTCGCGGAATATGACGGCAATACCGTGAGCATTGAGCATTGCGACTACAGGCATCTGACGATTTTGCTCAATGATGATATGATGGACCTTGATGAGCCTGTGACTGTAAAATACAGGGGCAAAAAAGTTTTCAGCGGCAGGGTGGACCGTTCTGCTGATTTGGCAAGACAAAATCTTTACGAAAGAAACGACCCCTCTTTTGCTTTCTACGCGCAGATTGAACTTGACCTGTCCAAATAGCGTCTGAAAATTGATTGCAGATGGTCCCCCGAAGAACTTTTGTTTCCCGGGGGATTTTTTTGTTTATGGGACCTTTTTCATTAAGTCCGAGCGGTAGAATGTTTCCACAAGCACACGGTTGTCCAGGATTTCAAGCCCCTTTACGGCGCGTCCGTATTTTTTGATTCCATCTTCTGTTCCGTCGCAATATCCCTCGGGTGTGTAGACAATGTAGTTTCCGTCCTCATCCGCCATGAGACTGTAAATCAGCGAGCCTGTTTCGCTAAGGTACACGCGGACAACTCCATCAGTGTCGTAGGTGATTATCCTGCTTCCGTCAAGGTTCATGCACGCTTCGCAGAAATCTCCCCGGAATGTTTTTTCTTCATCGTTTTCCAAATCAAGAATCTTTGTGCCGCCGTAATTGGATTTTGCAAGAAGATATTTTCCGTTCGGGGAAAAACAGAACAAATCCTTTATGCCGTAGATTTCGTTCCATGTTTCCCATCTGTCGGTGTCGTACAGTTTGCAGACGTTTTTGTAAACTACGGCGAAGGTGTAGTCATCAAAAGAAAACTTTATGCTCGTGCCTTCGTCCTTGTCGAACCAGGTCGTCCTGTCGTTCTCAATATCGTAAATCTCAATGGTAAAGTTTGTCTGGTAATAGACAAAGCGTCTGGATGGGCTGAACACAAAGCCGCCTTTCGCTCCGATGCTCTGAAATCTGAACGTAGAAACCAGCTCCACATTTTCTCCGTCGTTTTTGAAGATATAAGCCAGATTCCCCTTTGACAGACCAAAAATCTTTTCGTTTGAGTTTGCGATAATCTCTGTCTTTTTGTCGCTGTAAATCTCTGTGAGGACCTTTGTTTCCCCGGTAGTTGTGTCGCAGAAAACGAGGTTCCCGTTGTCAAAAAAAAGAAAGTTCCCGTCGTTGTTGTAGGCAAGGTAATTTGTGTCGGGGCATTTGAAAAATCTTAATCCGCTGTTTCCGAGAAAATAGAGGTTTCCATCCTCCGTTACTATGGCGGTGGTCGCGGTCTTTGGAGTACTGTGGATTCCAACTATTGCCGACTGTCCGTTTGCGAAATCCATATTTTTGCTGCAGTCGAGGTTTTCATCTACACCATTACGGAAATAGAACTTGGACTGGTTATCGCCGATATCGCTGTCGGTATCCAGAAGCGATTTTGTCTCTGCGTCCCAGATTTTTGTGCACCTATCGTCCATTGTGAAAATCAGGTCGCCATCCTTGCCGTATGCCATGCTCCTGACATTCAGTGCGTGTCCCTCCTGTGGCACAAAGCGGATTTTCTCACTGTCGCACTGTAGGGTCTCGGGGATGCTTATTTCCGGAAATGCCTCTTTCACTCCAAGGTAGAACTTTTTCCATGCGGCGTTTTCGCTGATGCGGTTTGCGAAATAGTCTTCCATTGATTCCATCAGGATGGAGTTTATTGCTGCGTCGTAATTTGTGGTTGCCTTTTTTTCTATTGATTTTGCGGCTTCAATCAAAATGGGAATGTGGTTCTGCCCACCGAGGACCTCGTTTTTGTATCCGCCTTCCGAGACAGATTTCATGGACTTTTCGTTGTTCACAAAATCACCAGTGTCAATGGCAATCTTTTCCATGATTTTTTCGTCGCATGTGAGTTTTTGCAGGATGTCCTTCACCAGAGGGATGTTGTCGCTTCCGGCTGCCGCGCATATTAGTGTTCCGCCCCAGTTGAAAGATTCGGGTCCCTTGCAGAAAGCCCAGTCCCCGGTGGAATTGCCGTTCTGGTTCCATTCCGCGTAGGGGCCAATCACATAGTCGATGAACCATGTCGGACCGAAGTAGCAGAACACTTTTCCCTGTCCGCCCATGTTGGTCATGGCTTTTTCTGTCCACATCCTTACGCCCATAGTGTAGTCGCGCTCCGAATATGAGTATTCCTTCTGCTGCGCGACCCACTCCCATATATGGGTCGGAATGTTGATGAGCGGACTGTTGTTTTCTTTGTTCTCAACAACCCACGGAGTTTTTGCGTTGTCGTAAAAAAGACGGTAGTTGTCCTCTGGACCTGCGAGCATGTAGTAGCCCAGCGACTTGATTTTTTCCGCCGCCTCTCCAAAGCTTGGCCAATCGCAGAGCAGGGACTGAATCTTTTCCGGGTCGTCCGTTCCGAATGCCTCTTTTGCCATGGACCTCCGGTAGATTAGACCTCCGGGACATGCCTGCCATGTAAGTGCCTTGAGCTTTCCGTCAGCCGTTCCCAAGTCCTTTGTGTACTGGAACTGGGAAGAAAGGTCGGAGTCCGTAAATCCAAGGTCCGCCTTCATGTCAAGGGTGTATGGGGACTTTGTGTATTTCAGCGCGTAGTCAGGTTCCACCAAAAAAATGTCAACTTTGTCCTGCGGTTTCGCTTTGTTCTGTTTTTTTAAGGCTGCATCAAGTTTGGTCTGGTAGCTTTCGTCATAGTTTGGAATGACCGTGTAATAAACTGTCACATCGCCAATCTTGCCTGTCGAGCTGTCAAAGTCCGGGTAAAAATTCTGGAGCCGGTTTAGAAACTCGTCGTTCCATGAGTAGATGTTCAGAACCTTCCCCGGTTTTGCCTCCTCGCTGATTGTGTGCAGGAATTTTTCGCTGTTTACCCTTGCAAATGCCATGGCGGAAGCAAAAAGCGCTGCCGTCGCCGTGATAACTCTCTTTTTCATAAAAAGCTCCTTTTTTTGGGATACATTTTTTTAATCCGTACAATGATTTTATCCTATAAATCTGTTATGTTCCATAATATTGTTGAATTTTTTCCTGTTTGTATGATATTCTACTAAGAAGTTTTTTTATAAAGGTGTGGATATGGAAATTTCTAAATACGAGCTGGAGGAGTGTTCTGCCAGTATAAACAATTGCAGAAGGGAAGTGGCCAAGCGTCTTGTGGGACAGAAGGAAGTCATAGATGGAATCCTTACCGCCATGATTGGTGGTGGACATATTCTTTTGGAGGGTGTTCCGGGACTTGCCAAGACTCTGGCCGTCCGCACTTTCGCGGAAATTTCGGGGCTTGAGTTCAAGAGAATCCAGTTTACCCCGGACCTTTTGCCGGCAGATGTGACTGGAACTTTAATCTACCAGCAGGCCCTCGCAAAATTTGCAGTCCGCCGTGGACCGGTTTTCTCGAACATAGTCCTTGCCGATGAAATCAACCGCGCGCCTGCAAAGGTACAGTCGGCCCTTCTTGAGGCAATGGCGGAGCACCAGGTTACGATTGGAGAAACTTCTTACCATCTTCCGGAGCCATTTTTTGTTCTCGCTACACAGAACCCCATTGAGCAGGAGGGAACATACAATCTCCCGGAGGCGGAGCAGGACCGCTTTTTGATGAAGCTCCTTGTTACTTACCCAACCCCGGAAGAGGAAATCCAGATTGTAAAGTCAAACGGAAACGCAATCAACCAGCCCGTGCAGAATGTGTTCAGCGTTGACCAGATAAACAGATGCAAGAGCGCGGTCGAGGCAATCACTGCGGATGACAAAATCATCAACTACATTGTCTCAATTGTAAGCGTGACCCGTCCTGAGCCGGGCAAAAACGAGAGACGAGCATCCTCCTCACAGAAAAAGAACGACATACTCCACTACATTTCCTACGGTGCGTCCCCACGTGCGGGAATCGCGCTCCTTCAGTGTGCCAAGGTTGCAGCCCTGTTCAATGGCCGCAGCTTTGTTCTCCCCGAGGATGTCCAGGCTGTAGCGAAACCTGTTCTCCGCCACCGTCTTGTTTTGAACTACGAGGCTTCCGCTGATTCAGTCTCCACCGACGAGCTGATTTCCAAGATTATCGAGATTATGCCACTTCCGTAAAAAGGGTCATGGCTGTATGGACAAGTCAACTTTAGCTAAAAAAGCGACTCTCCTCCATCTTAATTCGCTTGCCCTTGCCGACGGAATGAGGAATGGTTCCTTCCGCTCTCTGTACAAGGGCCGTGGAATTGATTTCAGCGGTGTGCGTGAGTATATGGACGGGGATGATGTCAGAACTATAGACTGGAATGTTACCGCAAGAATGTGCCGTCCGTTCGTGAAGCAGTATGACGAGGAGCGCGACCTGAATGTTATGGTCGTAATCGATGCGTCCGCCTCAATGAAATCCGGCTCGGGAAGAAAATCCCGTCTTGAGATTGCCGCGGAATGTGCGTCCCTTTTGACACTTGCGTCCTTCCACAACGCATCCCCGATTGGCGCGGTGATTTACGATGGAAAAATCCGTTTCAACTGTTCCCCGGCTCCCGGGCATGACCAGGTGATGCTCCTTCTTTCCGAATTTGAGAAGGTCGAGGAATATGGAAGCGGTGGTTCATCCCTTGAGTCGGCTCTGCTTGGCTGCCAGCGTCTTCTGAAAAAGCGTACCCTGATTATGGTCTTCTCCGATTTCAGAACTACGTCATGGGGCCAGGCATTTGGCTATCTGTGCCAGAGAAACGATGTCGTCGCCGTTAAAATTGCGGATGGCATGGACGAGCATCTTCCTGAGGTCGGGTCGATTCCTTTCACCGATCCTGAGACTGGAATCCGCATGGTGCTTCCAACCTCGTCATCAAAATTCCGCCGCAAGTGGAGGGAGGACAACGAGTCCCGCATGGTGCAGTGGAGCCATGAGTGCCGCCGCCGTGGTGGAATTCCTTTTGTGCTCAACACAAATTCCGATTGCCTGAGGGAGTTGACCAGATTTTTTTCAACAAGGGACAGGCAGAGTATATGAAGAAAATTTTTCTGCTTCCGCTTATTTTTATTGCCGCAACGCTGTCTGTTTTCGCGGACACCAAAAACAAGTCCACGTCCGGTGATTTTGTCCAGCAGTTTGTCCTCCCTTCGGAGGTCTATATTGGCGACGAGGTGGAGCTCCACTACACGTTCAACAGTGGCGTAGATTTTTTTGCTCTCGCGGACTCAAAACATATTGACGGGGACACACTTTATCTGAATCCACACCTCAAACCCTTTGTCGATGCTGACGAAAGGTACACCGTGAACGAGGTTTCCCTGCACAGAAACGGAATGAGCTATACCCTGCTGATAAAGTTTGTTCCATGGGTGACAGGCGAACTGAAATTTCCCACGTTCAATTTGAGCGCGTGCTGTCTTGGAAAGGATGCCGAGATTGTTGACGAAGAAAAAACTGTAGACAATGACGCTTCTGAAAAAGACTCCGCTGAAAAAAAGGATGGCGGAGAAAAGATTTTTGAGGAGCAGGTCGATACCATGGCTCTTGATTCTGGAATCAATCCGGCTCCATACAAAATCCGTCTCCAGGGGGTGAACATCATTTCTCTTTCCGAGAATCTGGGGGCGATCAGTCTGCGTCCACCGGTTTCGCCCCTTCTTCTTCCAGGCACGAACTATATTCTCTGGACACTGATTGTTGTTGGCGTTCTGCTTTTGTTCGGAATCTGTTTTGTGCTCGCCAAGATGCGTGCAATCCAGGAGGCGTGGTACAATCTGCGCGAGCGACTGGGTCTTATCCGCATGTCCCAGCTCACAAGGCGGCATCTGAAAAAACTTGCGTCAAAAAAATGCTCCGATGTAGAGTACGCGACCGAGTGGCAGAAAATTATGCGCACATATCTTGACTCCCGTTTCGGAGTTCCATTTGGAGCTGTGACAACAAAACGTATCGCGTCTGTGATTTTCAATGTCACCGGCGGTATGCTTTCCGATTCGCAGGAGGATGCCGTCCTTACGATTGTCTCTCTCTTCACGAGGACGGACTATATCATATTTGCCCAGAACTCAATCGACTCAAAGCAGCTTCCGGTTGAAATCCACGAGGCGGCGTTCAACGAGGGCGAGCGGGCCGGAATTGTCGAAAGCACCAACGGAGCAATCGAAGGGCTTGAAAAAGTTGATGACGAAAAAGATGGAGGGGTAGCGTAATGGAATTTGAAAATCCTGCCGCGTTCTTTTGGCTTTTGGTTGTTCCCCTTTATTATTTTTTGCGCTACGTGAAAGTTTTCCGTCCGATTACTTTTCCGCTGACACTTTGCGACTGGCACGGAAAGCCGTTCAACTGGAACAGCGGGGCGCACAAGTTTTTTTCCGTGGTTGCTTCGGTTCTTGGCTCCACCGGATTTATCTGCCTTGTGATTGCGTATGCGAATCCTGTTGTGCATCATCAGGAAAAGGTCTACTCGTCCAGGGGCTCCGACATTCTTTATGTGCTGGACACAAGTCCGTCGATGATGGCTCAGGACATGGATGGCCTTACCAGAATGGCCGCGGCCAAACAGGCGATTAAAACCCTTCTGACCGAAAACACTGGCGATTCAGTTGGTCTTGTCGAGATGGCGAAGGAGACTGCCGTGGTTGTTCCTCCAACTCTGGACAGAAATCTGTTTATGAAAAAACTGGACGACGTTATTGCCGGGGAACTCGGTGACGGAACTGCAATTGGAAACGGTCTTGTCTGTGCGATTATGCATCTGGAATCCTCTCGCTCGCCCAAAAAAAGCATAGTGCTGATTACTGATGGTGAAAACAATGCCGGAACAATCCACCCGAACACTGCCGCCCGTCTTGCGCACAAAAAAAATATTTCCCTCTATATATTGGGAATTGGAACAAAGGGAACCGTCCGGCTTGAGTATGTTGATCCGCACACGAACCGCCTTTACTCTGGATTTTTCAATTCGGACTACGACTCTGCAAAGATGGCCGAACTTGCTTCCGAGGGAGACGGAAAGTTTTATGAGGTCGATTCTCTGAATGTTCTTTCGCAGGTCCTTGATTCGGTGGAGCGCAACGAGAGCATGGTGCAGACCTACCACATCAGGAACAACGACAAAAAGTTCTACAGGCACTTTGTTTTTGCCGGCGCGATTCTTCTTTTTGCCGCAGTGTTTATCCGTCGTTTCGCGCTCAGGGAGATATTATGAATTTTTCAATCGCTCATCCGAAATGCCTTTACGCTCTGCTCGCCCTGGTTCCGTACATAGTCTACATGGTGAGCCGCTATGCAAAAATATTGAAGACACTTGGAAGGGAAAAGGCCCTGAACAAAAATTTTTCCGTCCTCACCAGATACCGCACATCGTTTCTGATAAGAACGTTCCTGCGTGTGCTCGCGTGGATTATGATTGTCGGAGCAATGTCGGGGATTTCGTGGGGAACAAGTTTTGTCCCTGTGCAGAAAAGCGGTCGCGCTGTTTCTATGGTATTTGACATTTCATACAGCATGGAGGCGGACGACGGCCCCGGTGGAATGACAAGAATGCAGGCGGCATCCGAATATGCAAAGATGCTTCTGGACAAAATCGGGAACACATCCGTTTCGGTGGTTCTGGCAAAGGGCGACGGTGTTGTTGCGGTTCCACAAACGGAGGACAGGGAGTCCGTTCTTTCAATCCTGGACGCTCTTTCACCACGGCTTATGACATCAAGGGGAACAAGTCTTGGAAAAGGAATCGAGGCCGCAATCATGGCGTTCCCGTCGCAGTCATCACAGGCTTCGTGCATCTGGGTGTTTACCGATGGGGAGGAGACGGATTCATCCCTTTCGGGCGCGTTGATGTCGGCTGTAAAATTTGGAATCCCGGTTGTGATTGTTGGATTCGGAACCGACCGTGAGACAAGTGTCCTTGCTGGAGACATGGAGACCGAGGTTAAGACCGCCCTCAGGGCTGACACTGTTCTGGAAGCTATAGAGAGTGTGAAGAAAAAAACTTTGACACAGAGTGGAAGCCGACTCATGCCGGAGCTTGCCTTTGTTGATTCATCGGAGCCTGGCTCTGCGAACAGGGTCATGTCCAGCCTGAAAAAAAATGCGGATGTAAATCCAAATGCGCTTGGGGAGGAGTTTGATGACGAGGCGACTGTTGTATATGAACTTCAGAGCGTTGACAGGCACAATCTTTTTCTCCTGCTCGCGCTTGTGTTTATTGTTCTGTCGTTTGTGTTCGGGGAACTGAACTTTACCGTCTACCGTTCTGTGATAAAAAAAGCAAAGGCTGCGGTCGTGGCATCCTGTGTGATTCTTTTGACCGGATGTTCCCCGCACACTCTCCATGATGGAATAAAAATCCTTGAGGGGCGCATGGACTGGAACCGCGAGAACTATCAGGATGCTGTCGGAAATTTTCTGGAGGTGGATGAGTCTGCGGAACGGCGGGGCGACACCTCAATCCAGCAGTACGCTCTCTATGGACTTGCTACCACATATCTAATGCAGAACGAAAATGATTTTGCAAAAAAACGTTACGAAGAAATCACCCCGGATGCTCCTGATGTAATCAAGTTTTCCGTGCTCTACAACATGGGAATCCTTGCGCACAGGAATGGAGACTACAAGGCTGCCGTGGACTATTTCAAGCAGGCCCTCCTTGTGAAAAGTTCGGACGTGAATGCGAAAATAAATCTGGAGCTTTCCCTAAAGGAGTACGAGTCACATTCTGGTGGCGACGGTGCGCGGAAAGATTCGAGCCAAAAAAATCAAAATACCGACACATCATCGGTAATGGAAAACGCAATGTATTCTATAATACGGGAGAATGAACAGAACCAATGGAAAAATCAGCAGCAAAAACCCGACGGCTCTGCGCTGGACTACTAGCCTTTGTTTTGGTGGAGCTGGCTTCAATCATCGCGCCGCAAAAAATGTTCGGGGCAGTCTCCTGGCAGTATCTACAGTCGCTTAGACTCAGGAAAACGGAAAAATATTTTTTTACAGCACAGGACTGTTCGTTTGCGGTCAACATAGAAAATGTTTCGCCGGACAAAATCTCTGCGGCAATCAATGACGTTCCACAGGGGGCGAGCTTTGTTTCGATGAAAAAGGAAAACTATGCGCCTTCGTCAGGAACCTCGGAGTCCTATGGCACCAGATTGATTATGACTTTCAGATTTAGTATGCCGGGTTCCTACCAGTTCAGGGCAATCGATGTCCAGGTTGACACATGGTGGGCGCACATTCCGTTCGAGACAGTCTATGTCTATGAAAATCCGAGCATAGTGCAGCCAAGCATAAAGGTGACGTTCGACGATTCAAGATACTCGTCCGCCTCAAGAACCCTGAACATGGCCGCTGGTCAGCACCTGAAATTCACTTTGAATATTCGATATGCCACCCAGGTATATGATTTGACATGGAAAATCCCGGAGAATTCCCTGTTCATGGAAGTCGAGAGCTACGACATTACAAGGCAGAACATAACAAGCGAGGAGTTCAATCCGAACACAATTCCTGTCGCAAAGTTTGATTGGCAGCCGCTTGCGGAGGGTGTGTACAGTTTCCCCAAGTTTTCCATGACGGCAATGTCCCTTGGCGGAATCAGGTACAATGTGGAAGTTCCGATGCTTACAGAAATAAAGGTTGGGCCTCCGCTTGAACGCCGTGATTATTACGATGACGAGGAGCCAGAAATCTACGCGAACGCTTTTTCTGATTATGTCGAGCAGAGTGCGTCCGGTGGTTCAGTCTACACCGAGGTTGAGGATATCGATGCGCTTCTTGAACTCCACAAGGCCGAGCGTCGTTCCATCCCGATTTTTTCTGCCGCAAGAACTGAGCGCCGTGAGATTGAACGTGGGGCTGGACTCAATTCCGCTGTCTGGGAGCCAAGTGTTCCACTGCTGATTGTGATTGCAGGAATATTTGTGGTGCTTGTTTTTCTTGCGGTCCTGCTCTTTATACTCAAAAAAATTCCTGCCGCGTCCGTGTGTCTTGCTTTTTCGGTTGTCTCTCTTGCTCTTGGACTTTTCTATGCCCGGTGGACTTTCCAGAAGATTGCACTTTACACAGGCGGTGAGATTGCGCAGATTCCAGAGGAAGGTTCCGGCGCCGGTGTGAGCATTTCAAAAGGGTCGGTGGTCCATATCCAGAAGGAGACTGGCGACTGGTCGTACATCCGGTGCAACGACACTTACGGCTGGGTGATGAACGACACTCTCCTGGTTATAGACTAGGTTTTGCTGCTGGGGGATTGTATGGATTTTGGAGACATTTTGGCGCAGTGGGATTCCATTGAAAAAAAGGCGTCCCAACCAAAAAAAGGACCGCAGAAGTCAAACAAAAAACCGAACGCCATGACAAAGGAGCAAAAAATGCTCAGGGCGCAGGGATACAGCTACGAGCAGCAGATGGAGGCGGACAACAAAAAACGTGCCAACCCCATCGATGTGTGGCTGAACAGGCACGGGACCGTTGACAAGGACAAAATCTCGGATGAAGCGGCAAACGAGGCACGCATGCACAACCGCGACTATCTTAGGACCCTTCCCCCGGATGCGACGATTGACCTGCACGGACTTACAAGGGACGAGGCGTGGCCAAGGCTTGAAGGATTTGTTGCCGACAGCGTTAGGCGTGGGTTCCGAAAGATTTTGATAATCCACGGAAAAGGAAACCACAGCCATGGAAGCGACCCCGTTCTTGGTCCCATGGTCAGGATGTTCATCGAGCAGAACAAAATGCTTGGCGCGTCTGGACATCCCGACAGAAACGGTGGCGGAAACGGCGCGACCTGGGTGCTTATAAAAATCTAGGGGACCAAATCCCCGGAATCCGTTTTCTAGAATTCAATCTCGCAGTCAGGCTCCACTTTTCGGCAGGCCTTGAACACATTTTTCATAACGGCCCTGTCGTTTGTTCCGTCGTCGAATTCCACAGTCATTTTTTGTGTCATGTAGTTCACTGTGGCATTTTTAACTCCGGCGGTCTTTTTTGCGGCCTCCTCCATAAGATTTGCACAGTTTGCGCAGTCCACTTCTATCTTGTAAGTATTTTTCATAGATATCCTCCATAAATAACAACTTGATTTCAAAAAACAATTAAACAGTTGCTTAATTGTTATATTGATAATATAATTCCATCTGATGAGAGTCGCAAGAGTTTTTTTTAATAAAAGACCGTGCGGGCTAAAATAATTTCCGATTGGCACAAGGTCCAGCGAGGGGGATTTATGGAATTTCCAAGTCTGCCACACATCCATGGTCACGAGGGGGAGCACAATGATTTTGTTGCAAGGGAGCTTTCAAAGACAAAAAGTTTTGAGGCGGCGGGTTCCAGTTTCGCGCTTCTTTCCGATCCTAGCCGTCTGAAAATATTTTGGTTCCTCTGCCATGTCAGGGACTGCGTCGTGAATATTGCGGATGCGGTTGAAATGACCACGCCAGCTGTTTCGCATCACCTGAAACTGCTGAAGTCCGGTGGACTCATTGAGGGAATGAGAATAGGCAAGGAAGTTTTTTACAGGGCGGCGGACACCCGTGAATGTCGTGTGCTCCACAAGATGATAGAGATGGTGCTTTCAATTTCCTGCCCAGATTTTGGAGGGGAAGAAAAGGTTGGAAGCGGAGACGAGCATCCCGAAATGCATGTAAAAAAAATAAAGGACGTGCATAATTTTCTTGTGGACAATCTCGATACGCGTTTTACAATCGAGGAGCTCGCGAAAAAATTTTATATGAACCCGACCACGCTCAAGGCAGTTTTCAAATCTGTCTACGGAGTTTCGATTGCGACCCACATAAACCGTCATAGAATGGAGAAGGGAGCGGAACTTTTGGTCGCCACTGAAAAATCGATTGCGGAAATCTCCCGGGATGTCGGATATGAGAGCCAGAGCAAATTCACGCAGGCCTTTAAATCTGTCTATGGACTTTCGCCCACGGAATATAGGTCCAAAAATAAAGTCAGTGTTGACTGATTTTTTTGTGGATTGGGAATCTTAGGAACCGCTGATTGATACACGAAGCATTAATCAGCGGTTCCTGACAGTTTCTCGTAATTCTTTATACTGTAAGGAATTACTGCGAAATTGCAGCTGTTAATGTTAACACTGAATGAGCATACAGGGTATGCTACCCGCTTTCGGATTATTCAATGTTTCCCTTGTAAAAAAATCAAAATCCAACTAAACTGGCATGACAAAATTTGATGGGGAAAAATATGACAAAATACATACACAAGGTCCAGTATTACGAAACCGACAAGATGGCCGTAACGCACCACTCAAACTATCTCAGGTGGATGGAGGAAGCCCGGGTTGATTTTCTTGACCAGATTGGCTGGAACTACAGAAAACTGGAGGACTCAGGAATTTCTTCCCCGGTCCTAAACCTCACATGCAGATACAGGCACAGCACGACCTTCGACGACAGTATCGAAATCACAACCAGAGTGACTTCCCTTTCGTTCGTGCGCCTATGCTTTTCATACGAGATGAGACATGCAGGAACTGAAAAACCGATAGTCTGCACGGGAACATCGGAGCATTGTTTTCTTGACTCGACCGGACATCCGATGAATTTGAAAAAGGACTGCCCCGAAATCTACGAGGCGCTGAAAAAGCACTACGAGATTGACAATCCGCAGGAAAAATAATTCTATCCCCTGGCGATGAAATCAGAAAAATCAAGTCCGGCACCGGATCTGACGTTTTTTTTCAGCCTGGCGCCGACCACGGTTTCAAGGAAATCAGGTGCAATGCCCGGTGTAAGGATTTTTTCGGTTCTGAGCACGGCAACATCATCCGCACGGACAGTCTCTCCGGCTGCCATGTCTCTTGTGTAATGCAGGGAACGGTTGGTACGTCCGTAGTTCTGCATCTCGATTTTCGCAAGACGCTTCACTCCCGAGCCAAGCACATCCATGACCTTCTTCTCGCCATAGGAAATGCACATCTGCCGGATTATCTCAGCCTGCCCGGAATCCACAACAAGGCCGTCCGAAAGTTTTTCAGCGTGGAAAGATTTTGATGCAAGGAAATCCCTTTCATAGCGGTTCAAAACGGTGTCCGCCTGGCTGACCGCAAGACACATCCTTGCAAAATCCTCGCCCTCAAGCGCAACAGGGTCATCAAGCCCGTCGGTCTTTTTGCTTATGGTTATGTGCTTTTCAATCATGGAGCCGCCCATAGCGACAGTCAGCGCAGGAACAAGAACGGGGTCAAGGGAATGGTCGCTGATTCCCGTCGGGATTCCAAAGATTTTTCCAAGTGTGTCAACGCAGCGGACATTGTACTCATCCTCGGGCGCGGGATAGAACGTGATGCAGTGGAGCAATGTCAGCGGAGCAAGTTTCTTTCCCTGAACGCAGATGTCCTCCGGCTGATTTTTTCCGTCATGTCCACCGGCCAGAATGTCAACGGCCTTCTCTATGTCGCCGAGTTTTGAAACGCCGCTCGAAAGGATTATTGGAATCTTCCCGTAATACTTTGCGCACTCCTTCAGCAAAGGAATGTGGTTGACCTCGGGGGACGCAATCTTAATGGCATCCGGCTTGATTTCTACAAGCTCACGGAGCGACCTTAATCCGAACGGCGAGCAGGCAAACAGAATTCCTTTTTCATGCGCATACGAACAACAGCGCGCAAAAAAACTCGGTTCCACCTCAAGCTGCCTGAATCTGTCGTAGAGCCTAACCGAGCCACCCGGAAGATTCACAAAACCTGTATCAGGATGGAGAATCTCGTCGGCATAGACCCACTGGAATTTTACGATATGCGCACCGGCATTCTTCGCCTCGTCAATCATGGCAAAAGCCTTTTCAAGGGAGCCACCGTGGGAGGTACCAATCTCCGCAATAACTTTTGTTTCCTTCATACAATTTACTCCGTTACGATTTTCCATCCCAGAAGCCCCTTACCCTCGCTTGAAAAAACAAGGGCGATTTTGTACATGGCTTTTCCGCTCACCGCAAACCTGTCCGAATATCCGTTCGCATCAATCTGGAAAAGCGCAACATCCGCCACAGTTTCAAAATCAGCACCCCTGTCCATCTTTAGCTCAAAAATGAACACCGAATCCTTCGTCGCGACAACCACATCGCTTCTTCCCGCGACTGACTGCAATTCGGAGACCACCCTCCATCCCGTCATGCGGAACATCAGGTGGGTCACGGACTCGTAATAATTTTCGCACATGTCTTTTTTCACAATCGTCGGTAAATCGGCTATCGCGGATTTTATGATTGAGAGAGCCTTGTCGAGATTTTTATTCCTGAGCGCCACCCGCAAATTGTTTATTTCAAGCCCGATGTCGTCATAAGGCACCGTGATGAATTTCTTGAGCAGCACGTCAAGGAACCCTTCCTCCACCTCGCGGTTCGGGAAATCAAGTGTGTAAAGCCGGGTCTCCTTCTCAAAATCTTTTATGGTAAGGTAGCCGCTCTGATAGACAACCGGCAGCATGTTGTGTGAGTCCGGGTCGTAGTTCTTGAACTGATTTTCGGTCGCAAGCCTTCCGTTGACCATGGTCTCAAGCTCAAGCGGCTGGTTCTGCAACGTCTTCACCAAGAATGACGGAGTTCCGCTCTCGAACCAGTATGAGCCGAAATCTTTTTCCATAAAACATTTCAAAAGACAGAACGGATTGTACACACCCTCGACATCGTGGGTGAAGTGGTATCCGTCATACATCTGGGCCAGCTTTGCCCTGGTTTCATCCACCGTCATCTCCTGAC
>DGGQ01000179.1 GCA_002392275.1 Treponema sp. UBA3870 | reverse complement strand
TCTGCTGTTCTCCACCGGAAAGCTGCGATGGAAAATTGTCAGCACGTTCGGAAAGCCCAACCTCAGCCAAAACTGTCATGGGGTCCAGACTGTTTTTGCAGAGCTCGGCGGCAAGCTCTATATTTTCCTTTGCCGTAAGGTTCTGCACCAGATTGTATGACTGGAAAACAAAACCCACGTTGTTGCGTCTATGGTTTGTAAGTTCCCTTGACGAAAGATTTCCAATCTCTTTTCCGTCAAACAGGACTGAGCCAGAACTTATGCTGTCCATTCCGCCGAGAATATTTAGCAGCGTAGTTTTTCCTGCACCGCTCGGACCAACAATCACACAGAACTCTCCACGCTGGATTTCAAAACTTATGTTGTCCAGCGCGACAATGTTTTGTGAACCTGTTTTATAAAATTTGCAGACATCCCTAAAGACTATGTATGACATTTTTTCTCCCGTTATGGAAAACTCTAAAAAATCAATTTTGCATTGAAGCTGTGCTGGCAGTCAGAGATAAATTTTCCGACATTCTATCAATTTTTATTCTGTATGTTTCTGGAAGATGCTCGTTTAACAAATCAACAAACCCCTTCCCTCCATTTTTTGACAGGAGCGTTAGAACTTTGAACAGCGCATAAAAATCGCTTCCTGTATTGAACGATGGAATATTGAATTCTCCCAAATCCAAATCAATGCGACCAGATTCAAGACTACGGATTTTTAGTTTTGAAAGCTGCGCTGCAATGGCCAACATAATTTCGTATGCTGTCATCCCTTTTTCGCTTAAACCGGAATGTACAAGACTGTGGCGGTCGCAATAAAAAGATTTAGCTGTCGGACAGATTTTTAAAAGCATATCCATTTCGCCGCTGATTTTTTTTGCGCTAATTTTTTCAGAACCGCTATCCAAAAAAATGTCCGTGCCTGCCCTTCTGTAGCCCCATCCTGCTAAAGGAAAGTTCGGGACCAAATCATTTGGATTAAGAAAGTTGAAAATATTTTTTTCTTCAATGCCCGAAAGATTTTTTATGGTCGCAGGACATGCGAAAGTGTATGCATAAATTTTTGACGGACTGTAAATCTGGTTTAAAAGCAATGCAAGAATATTTGCCACCGCAGCACCTCGGCTATGTCCCGCAACGATTATAACTTCCTCCCTGTTTTTTATTTGCGAAACGCAGTCCAAAAAGACATCCTCGGCTGAGTTCAAAAAATTCATTGCAAAATGATTTTCATCACCGCAATCAAAATTAAAATTGAAATCAGAGTACCATTCGTTTCCATCCGTTCCCCGGACAACAACAAGATATGCGGGAACAGATTTCCCATCAATCAAAACAGTTCCATGACCAATTGTGTATGCGCTTGTGTGGTCGATTTTTTCGGACGGTCTTCCATAATTCTTTTGCAAGACAATGTTGAATCCAAAATCAGAAAAAACATCCCGCGTCAAATCTTCGGCATGCGCGGTGCATAATTTTAAAATTTGGAGGGCGGCATTTTTTTCATAACACGAACTATCACGAGGAAGAGAAAGTGTCTCGGAAAAAACTGGTGCGGCTAAAAAAAATGCAATAACAAAAAAAATCCTTATCCTCATATTCTCCACTATAATGGAAAGATTTTTTTATGTAAAGGCAAGTCTCAAGAAAATGAGTTTCGATTAAAAGCTCCCTTTTTTCAGCTTCCTTGATTGTCGACAAAAGCGGTTTCATCATAAAGTAGGAAATCAGTTTATTTTGAAATTCTAATTTGTAGACTAGCTGATTAGGTGGATTTCAGTATTTTTTTTTACTGCCTGCATGAACCAACTTGATTTTATTTTCATTAAATGCAATAGTTTAAAAAGCATATTTTATAGAAGGAGACGTTTATCAAATGAAGAAAATTCCGTTGATTCTGCTCTTTTTTTTATTGACCGCAGTTTCCGTTTACGCATATGAAAAATCCTGCATATCAAAAGACGGGCAATACTACACAATCGTGAAACAGGAAAGCGATGGAAGCTGGTACATTTATACGGAGACAAAAGATTACGGGCCGTTCATAAAGGAACCTGATTTTGTCATGCGCAAGGAAAACGGTTCAATCTGCTTCTGCGTGTATGAAAAGGAAAGCGCCTCACGGTATGTATATAACGACGGAAAAAAATCCGGACCTTACAGCTATGTTTTTGGAAATCCGTTCACAATAAGTGCAAAAAAATTCATCTATTCATATACGGATTCTGAAACATGCAAATCGCACCTCTGCATCGACGGAAAAATTTCCGCTCCCTATGATTCCATGTGCGTATGCGTTTTGAGCGACGACCTTATTCTCTGGACAAAAACAGAGCATACCGCGCAGAATAAAGAAAAGACCACGCTCATGTACAATGAAAAAGAAATCTACCGCATCGACGAAGATTCGTACAGCTATAATGTCCATAGTTTTCCTTCGGGCATGATTTGTTTTTCTTTTGAAACGAAATCAAATTCAACCGCCCTTCTGATACAAAACGGAAAAATAATTTCGCATGCAGAGTTCGATAAATCTTCAGAAAAAAAATTCGTGAGCTACAACCAAAAAAAGTACGGTCCCTTTGATGAAGTTGACAATCTGCATATCAACGACAATTTCAACTGCATTTTTTCTGCTGAAAAAGTCTCTCTGGTGGAAGGACCTCGTGGCATTTCCAGTGAGCATGATTTTGACATGGACATTCCCTGGGAAATTGAGTCTCCCTATCCACCGGACTATTATGACGCAAACGGAACCACACCTCCACATTATGCAGACGGTGAATTTGAGTACTTCATGACAGTCACCGAGCAGGTCATCCACTGCATCAACAAAGACGGAACCGAACGCACATTGCCTGTCTCACCTAACTCGCTTCTATTGAGCATAATCTGCAACGATGAAAAAATCGTCTATTCAGAATTTGATAATGAGATTTTTATAAACGGAGAAAAACGCGTCTTCCCGGATTACACTTCGGCATACCTTATCGGTTTTACAAAAGACGGCTCAATCCTCCTGGTGCTCTCAAACTCTCAGGAAACCGAGCGCGTGATTTTAAGAAACGACACCGTGTATAAAATTTCAGAAAAGTGACGCTTTTTTCAACTTCCGCCTGATATCAGAGAAAGCCGGTCCAGAGCTTCATTCAAAGTTTCATCTTTCTTAGCAAAATGCAGGCGGACATAACGGTTTTCCGGTTCCCTAAAAAAACTTGAACCTGGAACAGAGCCAACTCCGACTTCACGCGCAAGGGTTTCCGCAAATTCCAAATCAGATTCATAACCGAATTCAGAAATGTCAATCAAAATGTAATAGGCTCCTTCCGGTACCGTATGTTTTATGCCGATTGAATCCAATCCTTGAAGAAATAAATTTCGCTTGTGAGTATATTTTTCCTGCAAGGCCTGATAATACTCATCGCCGAATTTCAATCCCGTGACCGCTGCTTCCTGAAGTGGTGCAGCCGCTCCGACCGTAAGAAAATCATGGACCTTTTTTATCCGCTCCGTGATTTCTGGATTTGCCTGAGTATATCCGAGCCGCCATCCGGTGATTGAATAAGTTTTTGAAAGCGAGTTGCAAGTGATTGTCCTGTCTTTCATTCCGGGAAGAGAAGCCATGTAAGTGTGGACATTCGGCTTGTAAAGAATATGCTCGTAAACTT
>DGGQ01000120.1 GCA_002392275.1 Treponema sp. UBA3870 | reverse complement strand
ATTCGTTGCTCATGGCAATCTCCTAGTGTTAGTTTTGTTTTCGGTGCCATGAGTGCAAAAAGTATGCCAAATAACTTTTTTCTTATAAAATCGCAAAATTTGCTCGAAAAACGAAAAAAAGATGTGCTCTGGTATGTGCGTTTCTTTAGTGTAAAGATTACGTTTTTTGAAAAGACGTCAAGTGATTTACAAATTATGTAAACAGATTGCTTGGGAAGATTTTGTCTTTTTGAGCGCTGAAATCTTTAGAACTTGTGTTCCTTGCAGTGCTGCATGGCTTCTTTGAGATTCTTGAACATCGGTTTTTCAAATTTTTCGTAGCCGACTTTCGTGAGGCCGTCGTAGAAGAACATACCGGGCGTTTTGCGGGCCGCTTCGTCGCCCATTCTGCCGATGTCTTTATTAGAAATCCCTTCGGGCAAAATTTCGCGATATTCTTGGCTAGGCGGGTCGAAATAGAATAGCTGGCTGATAAATTCGTCGATTCCTTCATTTTTCTGCCTAAAGAAGTAGTGCATGCCTTTGCGGTTCCAGCCTTCGAATTGCAGACTTTCCCCGATGATAAAATCAATGCCGTGCTCCATAGGCTCGCAGCCGCCTTCTTTCAGGTTGAATTTTTTGCATAAATAGAATGGTGTTGTGAGTTGCGGTGCGGTGGTATCGCTGTAATTGCAGTTGGTGCTATCTGTATAGCATTTTGCGAACGTTTTGTCGGGAAACTGTCTATAATATGTTTCGGCGGGTAAATCGGTGCCGAAATTAATGTAGGATTTCCCGTCAACGTGGTGGCATTCCAAGCTTTCGTCGATTCCGGAAGTTTTTCCGTGAACTGGCAGCGGTTTCATGCTGGCGTAGTTTTCGATTCTACAGCCGCCGTTGACGTAGTCTTTGGTGTAACACGGAATCCAGTCCGGGTTAGCGATTGACTCAGGTTTGCGGAATCTTTCAGGAACGGCGGTGTCTTTAGGAATTTCTTTGGGAGTGACTCTCAAATCCTTTTTGAAATCCGGTTTACATTCCCCGACGATTTTGGCCTTGATTGTGGATGCGTGGTGAGCTATTTCAAAATGGGGACAGATGCAGGCGAGGTCAGCCATCCAGTATCCCGTGAATGTTTTTTTGTAAAATTTTTGGATAAACTTGCGTGCGTTTTTCTTGTGGTATATGCTGCCGTCAATGGTGCCGGTATTCCATTCGAGAGAAGGTACTGCTTTTGGTGTGCTTGCTGAAAGGCGTTTCTCGTCGCATTGCTTGTCTAGATTGTCGAGTTCTCCGCGGTCGTAATCACTGCGTCGGAAATTGCTCCGTTTATCGCCTTCGAAACTGGGCCAGAAGGTGTATGCCCAAAAGGGCGTGTCGCAAAATATGGAATCGGGTGCACTTTCAATTTTTTTTGAAGGCGTAAAATCCGTCGGGATTTCATCGAGAAGTAGCAACCTGTAGTGTTCTTCGT
The DNA here is from genome assembly GCA_002392275.1 of Treponema sp. UBA3870. GTDB lineage: Bacteria > Spirochaetota > Spirochaetia > Treponematales > Treponemataceae > Treponema_D. The sequence goes on along the minus strand of DGGQ01000120.1, from coordinate 1,342 downwards.
CTTCGAACGAGACGCAGAATTGGACGGGTGTTTTGGCGAATGCTTGGATGACCAAAAAACAGCAAAGGAGTAGGGCGAATTTTCTCATTCGAGGCCTCCCTTTATAGCGCAGTTTTTAGTCTCGTATTCTCCGTGAACTTGAACCATGTTCAAGGCCCAGAAATCATCGGATTTTAACTTGGTCTTCGGTGGTTTTATGAATCTCGGACATTTTCCTGTCAGTATAATCTCGTATTCAAAGGCTTGCTTTACTTTATCGAATCCGCATTCCATGGAGATGTTCCAAACGGCAGAAATGCTTTTGCCGTAGAAACCTTTTAGCTGTTTTGAGGTGGCCTTGAAATTGGTGTCTATGGACAAGTTGATGTATTCGGGGATTAGAGCGGACGATTTCCGTTCCCAGGAACTTTTCCCGTGGCAGGAGTCTTCTTCCGTATAGGGGCCCAGCCTAAATTTTCCAATTTCTGCAAAATCCCATTCGGTTGATGTTTCTTTTTGCGCCGTGCCGCTGCAAGTCAAGCTGTTTAGATCCGTTCCTGTTCCATCGAACAGGCTGATTTCCGGAACGTTCTCGAAAAGTTCGGTGCGGTAAAGTGCGGGATGTTTCCCTTCTATAAGGCAGTAATGGGCTACGGGCATGGATTTTACGCATGGGCCAACAAGTAATACGTTGTATTCCCGTTCTTTGCGTGTGATGTCGGAGAGACATTCCGATTTGCTTTCGCTTGCACGGAAGAGCTGTCCGTAGTAATGCGGAAGATTTTTTGGGGCATTTGTCAGATGGAATACGTTTTTTGGAGAATAACTGCTTATTAGGTTTCGTGGAAGATTGAGGAAGTAATCGTCGCTTTTAAAAGGTTTCTTTTTGGCGGGCAAAATTTCTTTGCGGAAAAGCCGAGCCGTGTAGGTGCTGTCGTTTTCGAACGTGACGCAGTAGGCGGCGACGCTGTCTTTTGCTGATGCGGAGCGGTCTTGGGCGAAAGCCGTTAAGCAGACTCCAGCAAAAAATACAGCAATAGCGATGATGCGGAGTGCAGAAAAAGAATTCATTTTCCACCTCCGTTCTGATTCGTTTTAAGGGGGATCCATTCTTTGCAAGTCTTGATGGCCTCTTGCATCGTGTTGAAATGCAGGTCCTTCCGTTCAGACTTTTTTATTCCTGAGAAGAACTGCATCCCACTCGCCTTGTGGATGGACTTTTCGATAATGTTTGTTGCGTCGTTATCGTAAAAATGCCATGGCGATATAAGCTTATAGCTTTGATAACGCTTGCCTTCTTGCTCTACGCGGTTCATGAATTTTGTAACGTTGTTTTCAGCCTTCATTTCGAGATAGAGCAATA
>DGGQ01000065.1 GCA_002392275.1 Treponema sp. UBA3870 | reverse complement strand
AACGCTGCGGTCGGTGGACTGTATGTTTATAATCCCGTCCGGGGTCTTAGGGGTGGAACCCCTAGGAGAGGGGGTAGCGGAAGACGGCTTGCCGGCTGTAGCGAGGGGGAGACTTCCCCCTACCGAAAGACTTCCACCTTCCATCAACGAGTCACCGAACATCGGGAGCAGAGTCTTTTCATCGACCGTGGTTTCCAGCTTGAAGTTATACAGGGAACGGTTTTTCTTCCAGTCAAGGCCAGGGTCGCAGGATGCAAGGACACGGGACAAATCGACAAGGGACGCACGTTTGAATCCCTGGCGGTCCTTTAGTTTAAGGAGGTCGGATCTTCCACAAAGCTCCTCAACAGTACGGATACCAAGTTTTGACATTATCTCCCGCATTTCCTGGGCTATGAACTTCATAAAGTTTTCGACATACTCTGGTTTTCCGGGGAAATTCGCGCGCAGCTTTTCGTTCTGGGTTGCGACACCGAATGGACAGGTATCGAGCTGGCACACACGCATCATCGAGCATCCCATGGAAATGAGAGGGGCCGTGGCAAATCCAAATTCCTCCGCCCCAAGAAGGGATGCAATCACAACGTCCCGTCCGCTCATAAGTTTTCCGTCCGTCTCCAGCACAACCCGTCCGCGAAGTCCGTTCTGGATTAGGGTCTGGTGGGTTTCCGCAAGTCCAAGTTCCCAGGGGAGTCCCGCATGATGGATTGAGGAAATTGGGGCGGCTCCAGTTCCACCGTCATGTCCGCTGACCAGTATGACCTGCGCTCCAGCTTTTGCTACTCCGGCAGCTATTGTTCCGACTCCGGCCTCGCTCACAAGTTTTACCGAGATACGTGCGCCGCGGTTTGCATTTTTGAGGTCATAGATAAGCTGGGCCAGATCCTCTATTGAATAGATGTCGTGGTGCGGTGGCGGGGAGATTAGAGCAACTCCGGGTGTGGCGTATCTTGTCCTGGCAATCCACGGATAGACTTTTTTTCCGGGAAGATGTCCACCCTCGCCAGGTTTTGCTCCCTGTGCCATCTTGATTTGGATTTCCCTTGCGCTCAGCAGGTATTCTTCCGTAACTCCGAAGCGTCCGCTCGCTACCTGCTTGATTGCGCTGTTGTATTCGGTTCCAAGACGCTCCGGTTTTTCTCCGCCCTCTCCGCTGTTTGATTTTCCGTGGAGGTGGTTCATCGCCACCGCCATGCACCTGTGGGCTTCCTCGCTTATGGAGCCATAGGACATTGCCCCGGTCTTGAATCGCTGGACTATTTTCTCAACGCCCTCAACCTCTTCAATCGGGATGCCGCCGTCCTGCGCGTAGTTGAAATCCACCATGGCGCGTAGGGTGTGGGGGTGGAAGTTGTCGTCAACAAGGGCTGTGTATTCCTTGAACCTTGCGTAGTCCCCGTTGCGTGTTGCTTCCTGGAGCGCGACAATTGTTTCCGGATTGTAGAGATGGCTTTCCGCCTGTGGTCCGCGACGGAACTTGTGTTTCCCGACGGAATCCAGATGGCTGTTTACCGTAAGTCCGTTGGGGTCGAATCCCTGCGCGTGGTGGTAGCGAACATCCTCCTCGATTTCCTTCAGCGTGATTCCTCCGACCCGGCTCACCGTGTTTGTGAAATATTTTTTTACAACGTCCTCCGAGATTCCGACCGCCTCAAAAATCTGTGCAGACTGGTAGGACTGGATTGTGCTGATTCCCATTTTCGCCGCTATTTTTACGATTCCATTTATGACGGCCCTGTTGTAGTCGTCGATTGCGGTGTGGTAGTCTTTGTCAAGAATCTTCTGGTCGATAAGCTCCGCGATTGCCTCGTGCGCAAGATATGGGTTGACCGCCCTTGCCCCATAACCAAGACACATCGCTGCCTGGTGGACGTCCCGGACTTCCGCGCTCTCAAGGATGATTGACACCGACGTTCTTTTTTTTGTCCGCACAAGATGCTGCTCGACCGCGCTGACCGCAAGGATTGCTGGGATTGCGGCATGTGTTTTGTCAACGCCACGGTCCGAAAGTATGATTATGTTGTAGCCCTGTGAATATGCGTCGTCGATTTGGGCGAAGGTATTTTGCAGCGCATTTTCCAGCAGATTTTTTCCGCCGTCAAGATTGAAGAGAATGGAGACGGTCTTTGTCTTTAGTCCGTTCTGGTTGAGGGCGGCAATCTTTATGAGGTCGGTTCCCGTGAGGATTGGGTTGTTGATTTCCAGCACACGGCAGTTTTTGCTCTGCGGGTCCAGAAGGTTTCCGTCCTTTCCGAGATACACGCTTGTGTCCGTCACAATTTTTTCTCTGAGACTGTCGATCGGTGGATTCGTCACCTGCGCGAAAAGCTGCTTGAAATACGAGAACAGGCTTGGATGTTTTTCGCTCATCACCGCAAGCGGAGTGTCGATTCCCATGCTGGCGGTTGGCTCGACTCCATTTTTTGCCATGGGAAGAATCATTTCGTTCACGTCCTCATAGTTCCAGCCGAACGCACGGTAGAGGATATTCCTCTCGTCCTGGGTGCTTGTCGGGATTTTTTTGTTCGGAATCTTGAGGCCTGCAAGGCGGGTCAGGTTCATGTCCAGCCATTCCCCATACGGGTACAGGTTTGCGAAATGGTTCTTGCACTCTTCGTCCGTTATGATTTTTTTCTGCACGGTGTCCACAAGAAGTATGCGTCCGGGCTTGAGTCGGCTCTTTGTCTTTATGTTGCTTTCGTCTATGTCAAGCACACCCACCTCCGAACTCAGAATGAGGGTGTTGTCCTTTGTGATGTAGTAGCGGCTTGGCCTGAGTCCATTTCTGTCGAGTGTCGCACCGATTATGTCCCCGTCGGAAAAAAGGATTGCAGCAGGACCGTCCCAGCTTTCCATCATCGTTGCCCAGTAATGGTAGAAATCCTTTTTGACCTGCTCCATGTTGTCGTCGTGCTTCCATGGTTCGGGTATGCACATCATAACGGCAAGGGGCAGGGGGATTCCGTTCATCACAAGAAATTCAAGAGTGTTGTCGAGCATCGCGGAGTCGCTTCCAGATGTGTCCACCGCGGGGAGAATTTTTTTCATGTCACCGCCCGAAAGTTTTTTGGAGACGACCGTTTCTTCGCGGGCCAACATGCGGTCCACGTTTCCACGGATTGTGTTGATTTCACCGTTGTGGGCTATGAAGCGGTTCGGGTGTGCGCGCTGCCAGCTTGGCTGTGTGTTTGTGGAGAAACGTGAATGTACAAGCGCGAGTGAGGATTCGTAGTCGGTGGACTGGAGGTCGGAGTAGAATGTTCGTAGCTCATGGACAAGGAACATTCCCTTGTAGACGATTGTGCGTGAGGAAAGCGAGCAGACATAGCTTGATGGATTTTCTTTTTCAAAGCTGCGTCTCAGAATGTAAAGTCTGCGGTCAAAATCAAGTCCACGTTCAGTGTCGCCCGGTCGTCCGATGAAGGCCTGCCAGATTTGTGGCATGCAGTCCCTTGCCTTTTTTCCTAGAACGTTTTCGTTTACTGGAACTTTTCTCCAGCCGAGGAACGAAAGTTTTTCCGCCGCGCAGCATTTTTCAAAGCGAGTCTTTTCTGATTCGGCGAGGGACTTGTCGGATGGAAAGAAGAACATCCCGATTCCGTAGTCGCGTTCGTCATCCAGTTTGATTCCTTCCTTTTTTGTCTCTTCCTTGAAAAACTTGTGCCCAATCTGCACGAGGATTCCAACTCCATCTCCAGTTTCGCCAGATGCGTCCTTTCCCGCCCGGTGCTCCAGTTTTTCCACAATGCAAAGCGCGTTGTCAACGATTGTGTGGGTTTTGCTTCCGTCAATGTTCACGACCGCCCCTATTCCGCAGCTGTCATGCTCAAAACATGGTTCGTACAGTGTCCGCTGTTCCTTGTCTGGACCTGTAGAGTTCTGGGCGACAGAAGCCGTGGTTGAAATTTTCTCATTCTGTTTCATCATAGCGAATTCCTTTTTGTTGGGTGCAAAAAAAAAGAGACCGTAGACAAAATTCCGCGAACAACGAAATTTCCTCTACGACCTCTTTGCCGTAATTTGATTTATTATTGCAAAAAATTTTGCCGCTGTCAATATGGAAATACGCCTTTGTGGAAATTCACCATCTTTTTACTTTTGGGAAATGGTTATTCACGAACTTGTATAAATATTATATAATGGAAGCAAATCGAAAAACTATTTTTAGCCAACGGGAGGGCGGTTATGGATTTTCTGGAGCTTGCAAAAAAAAGGTACTCATGCAAAAAATTTTCCGACAGGAAGATTGATAGGGATTTGATAGAAAAAATTCTTGAGGCAGGCAGACTTGCTCCAACGGCAAAAAATCTTCAGGAGCAGCGGATTTATGTTGTCCAGTCCGATGATGGGCTGAAAAAAATCGACGGCGTTACGCCATGCAGATACAATGCGCCGGTGGTCCTTGTTGTTGCGTTCAACAAAAAAAATATATACACATATCCGGGTGGAAAAATGGACTCGGGAGTTGAGGACGCGACCATTGTTGCAACCCACCTATGTCTTGCCGCGACAAGTTTTGGTGTTGACAATTGCTGGCTGAACAATTTCAATCCCGACGTTCTGCACGAGAGCCTTGGACTCCCCGAGGACGAGCAGATTCTAATGCTTCTTGATTTGGGATACGCCGCCGAGGGATTTGCACCACTTCCAAACCACAGCTCAAGGAAGATGCTGGACGAAACCGTTTCTTGGATTTAGGACGCAGGCTGTATGAAAAAAATATTTCTGTCCACGCTGGTTCTGGTTTTTGCCCTAACATCCTGTTCGTCCGGTGGAATGGACGGAGGCGCGCGCCAGAATTATGCACAAAAAAGGGAAGTCCAGCTGGAAGATTTTGATTCCGAATACGGCTCCCCGTCGACTGGCGACACAGGTTCCTCCGGGCCTGAAAGAATTTCCGTTGACTACAAGGACCAGACCCTGAAGATGTATTCGTTCTCGGACAAGCAGTCCAAAAAACTTTTCGGAACCGGAAGCGAGTACAGGGGGCTTTCAATCTGCACGAACATAACGATTCCGGCGGACATCGACATGTCGTTGTGCAAGAACAAAAATTATCCGGTGCGCTTCTATCTCTACACAAGAAAAAAGGGGAAGGACATTCTGGATTCCGAGGTCTACTCCGTGGTGAGGATTCCCACATCCTTTGTTGGCCGCACAGTCAGGATTGGTCTGTGCCTTCCGAAGATTCCATCGGGATTTGCTCTTGAGGCCTGTCCCGGTGTCACCATTTCAAACATGTCGGTTGAAAAAAGGACGATGGGCTGGAACATTTCCGACGGCATTTTGAAATACAGTTTTGGTCCATCCGGCGGAACACTTTATACAAATCTTTCCGAGATTGATTTTTCTGACGGAAAAAAAGTTTTCGGTCCGAACATCAACACGGAAATCCAAATCTCCTATGACAACGACGGGGACATGCTTTCACAGCGGAGATTCGACATGTCGATTGGCGAGGAAAAATTCCGTGTGCGCTATAACTCGGAGCAGGATATGACAAGACTCTCCTGCGGCGCATTTGAAAATCCATTTTCGCTTGTGTCGCTGGAAAGTCTGGACAATGTGACGGGCATCGTGATGATGGATTCCATGCTTGAAAAAAATGAGCCGATAGTTTCGGACCCCGGACTGATTGTTGACTGGGACATGAGTTGGTGGCGCAACAGTGACTACGAAGTTTTTTTGTGGGAAGAGTTTCCGAATGTACTGATTTTTGACACGGCAAGCTACAAGGTCCAGGACAAGTTTTTCAAGAGGCTCGCATTTTTTGCAGAGAAGGAAGGATACATCGGGACACTTGCCACCGACAAGATGATAGAGGACCAGCACGGATTCAACGCACTCGACTACAGGGCAAGCGTTGTTGCGGATTTTTTCAACAGGGCCGCGAAGCAAAAATTTTCGCTGAACGCCTACGAGCTTACGCTGAAAAAGATTATGATACAGAACGGTCTTTTTGTTGAAAAGGAGGGCGGTCTTGTAAGTTCCACCGGCGGCGCGATTGTCTCCATCTCAAGGGAGCTTCCTGATTATCTGCGCTGGCAGTTCATCAACCACGAGTGCTTCCACGGAATCTATTTTACACAGGAGGATTTCAGGAACGAGGTTTCCCTTGTGTACGATTCAATGGACCATGGCTCCAGGGAATTTGTCAAGGCATATTTTGCTCTGACCCCGAATCTGAGCTACGACATTTCAGACGAGGACTTGGTGCAGAACGAAATCATGGCCTACACATTGCAGTACAGTCTGGACAATGTTGGAAAATATTACACCCGCATCGCAAGCCAGCCTCTAATGCGCGAGAAAGTTGAGAACCTCTGCGAGTATATAGAAAAAACAGGCGCGTCAGGCTTTGTAAAGGTTGCGACCGCTCTGGACACTTTTGTAAACAGGGAATACGGACTCAACTCCGGAAGGGTGTACCTCATTTCAAGAAGGGGCAGGCTTGAAAGGGAGTCCCCGAACGTTGACGAGTCCTTCAACATCATAGCGCACTGACAGTGTTCCTGCGATTATTTTTTTCTGATGACTATTATTGTCAGGTCGTCGCTGGCGGGAACACCCGATGTGAATCTGGAGAACTCGGACAGAATGGAATCCAGCTGCTCCCCTGCGCTTCCGCTTGATTTTGAGAACGCACCGGTGATTCCATCGTAGCCAAATTCCTTCCCGGCCCGGTTTTTTGATTCCGAGAGACAGTCCGTGTAAAGCACAATGCTGTCGCCACTTTTCATCGAGAAACCGATTGCGCTGTATGTCGGTTCCAGCATCGGCATTCCAATCAGTCCACCGGAACCATTGTCCTTTCCCGCAATCTCGACTGGAACAGTGCGTCCCGTGGCTCCCGAGCGGAAGAATGCCTTTGGATGTCCCGCGCTCAGGTATTCAACCTTGCTTCCGTTCATCCTCAGCAGAACACCGGTCAGATAGTTTTCAACGTCACCCTTTTCCTCACAAATCTGCCTGTTGATTTCCTCCATGACATGTGGAAGAGGCTTGTCCAGTCCCTCATAAAATTTTCTGTCAATCACAGTCTTTGCGAGCATGGTCACAAGTCCAGACGCAATTCCATGCCCGGACACATCAAAAAGTCCTACACCATGAAGCGTACCATGTTTATAGAAGAAATCGTACAAATCGCCGGAAACCCCAGCCATTGGTTTAAAGTGGTAGGCAATCTCCCAGTCGGGAAAATCCGGGGCGGACCTCTGGTAAAAACTCCGCTGCACATAGACGGCAAGCTGCATGTCACGGTCCATGCGTTTTTTTGCGTCCGAAAGTTCCGCGTTTGTCAGAGAGAGCTGTTCGTTGGATTCGGAAAGCTCCCTTGTTCTGTCCGAGACCTCCCTTTCAAGATTCCTGTTCAGATATTCCACCTCAAGTTTTGAGTTCACGAAGCGGCTCGCCATTATGAAGAGCAGGGAGATTATGACCAGCTGCCATCCAATAGACGAGATGTATGGAAAGTCATAGACCTTGAAAACCGAGTGGACCAGAAAATCAAGAAGGACCGCAAGCACGAGCGGCGAAAATCCAAGCAGGAGCACAAGGGACTCCTTTTTTTTGTGGATTGCGTTTCCGACAAGGATAATCAAAATGTAGACCATCGGCGGAATCAGCATGGCCTGGAGAATCTGCTGCATTTTGTGGAGCATTGTGTATGTGGGGCACCAGAAAGCGACAACAATCGGGGCGGCGGCAAAAATTATTCTCAGCACCAGCATCAGGACCCGTTCCCGCCTCTTGATGAAACTGTTTATGTATGTCGTGACAAGGAAAGGCAGCAGATAGGGAATGCCGCTTGAAAAAATCTTCTGGAACCAGAGAAACGATATGCCGCTTCCAGTGAATCCGGGAAACTCGGCGTAATAGAACACGCACAGATAGATTGCGGAAATCAGGTTCACAAGCCCGAACGCCAGATTGTATTTTTCCGCCCTTGATTTAAAATACATGAGTATATGGTACACCGCGATTACAAGCATCAGAACGGCGAACACAAACTGAATCTCGCTCGCCCAGAATGCTTCTCGTTTCGCGCTCTCCTTTGCGTCCGAAAGTTCCCCGATGAATGGGGTTGAGACAATGGAGCCTTCCCCGTCCACCCAGATTTTTATGCGGATTTCGTTTTCGCCTTCACGCACAAGGGAGTCCGGTACCGGGTAAAGTCTTGCCCTGTTCCACGCGCTGAATTCGTTCGGTGGGAAAAGTCCCTCGCCGCCGATCTGTGTTCCGTTGAAAAAAGTTTCATCGGCAATTGCGATTCTTCCAAGGTAGCATCCGAGCAGACGGTTTTTGAGTGACGGTGGAATCTGGAATCTTTTTTTCAGCCAGATGTAGCCCTGTGAATCGGGCACAAGTTTTTCAAGGTTGGCAAGGTATCCGCTTTCCAGTGGCATGAAGCTTGTTTCGGACGAATCCTGCACTCTGTATTCCCATCCATCGCCCAGGCTGATTCTTTCATGCCTCATGCCGGAGCAGGAAACAAAAGCTGTCAGCGCAAAAACTGCCAGAGCGTTAAAAATAAAAAATCCTTTTTTCATGGCCGTCCATCCCCCGACTCTTTAAAAATCTTATGATAGTGTCACTATCAATATAATATAATGACTCTCAAAATATTGCAACAAATTTCCACTGATTTTTCAAAATTTTGACAGGAAAATGAATGTTGATTAGAATTTTTTTTCAACAAATGTGATGTTATCGCTGTTTTTGAGCATCATGCCCTTTTTTGCTTTCATTTCATCAAAAGAAAACCATTTATATTTTATTCCGCTGATTTTGAAACAATCCTTCTGCGGGAGCTGGTTCTGGTCGAAGGATAGCTTATAGAAGGTATGGTGATAGGTCTTAGTCATGTTTGCGGAGACCGAGCGTTTGGTAAAATCTGATTCCTCTTTTTTTTCAATGCTGATTTGCGACAGGTTCAGGGATGCCTTCGCAAAATCCCTTACAGAGTCCTCATCGTTTTCTTTCGAGCGGACATACGGAAAAAGGTAGGTCTTCCAGCGGCTGTCTTTTTTTAGAAGAAATCTGCCGTGGCTGTCTTTCAAAATGAGAAGAGAAAAGTTGTGCTCATTTGTACAGGCTGTTATGTCTTTAAAAAAAGCTTCCACGGAGTATCTTGAACTGTATATGGACCTTACAAGCAACGCAATATATACAAGTCCCATTACGGCAACAACAATTTTTGCCCACAATGCCAGTTTTCCTATGTCCGCCAGTATTATGGTGACTATATATCCTCCTAGTGCAATCGCGGAGGCAACAACATCTCCAGATGTCCTTATGTATTGTTTCCGCTGGTGAAGCAGGTCTTGAAGGTTGCCCTCGTCAATGTTCATTTGTGGACCCCATTAAGATACAGTTTGCTTGAAACAAAAGTCAACCAAATTTATTATAATGGCACTTATATTTGGAAATCAACACTATAAATAAAAATAGCCTAGTTTTTTGTTGACAGTGGTGGAAAGATGGAATAACATAACAGGTGTTATGTCGGATGAAAAAATTTCGGAAACCAAAATCAACATAATCAACGCCGCAAAAAAGGAGTTCCTTGAAAATGGCTACAAGGATGCCAGCCTCAGGCACATCTGTAAAAACGCGGGTGTCACAACCGGTGCGCTGTACTTTTTTTTCAAAAACAAGGAGGAGCTTCTGGACACAATTCTC
>DGGQ01000118.1 GCA_002392275.1 Treponema sp. UBA3870 | reverse complement strand
TCCAGGGCAATGAAGTGCCTTCCGATTTCACAGGATTCGAGATTGCCGGAAGCGACAGGATTTATCATCCCGCAAAATTCAAGTTCGGCGTGGGAAAAGAAAATCTGGACACAATAACGCTCAGCTCGGACAAGGTTTCCAATCCAATCTACGCGCGCTACGCATGGTACAACTATGGTCCCATCACAGTCTTTGGACGGAACGGGATTCCGCTTGCCCCCTTCAGAACAAGCAAGGACGATTCCGCCCCGGAAACTGCGCAGGACCACGCCGACATACAGCAGATTATGGAAGTCTAGCTTTTCGCTAGTCCGATGGTCCCGCAGTGTGCACATCATCCTCCTCGAAGGAAACTGGAGCCTCACCGTCGGACTCAACACGCTCCTCGATTGGGACGTATTTTCTTTCGGGGGAAACATTTTTGTACGCTGGTCGGTAGATTCTTCCACCGGCAACAATCTCCTCGATGCGGTGAGCGGACCAGCCTGCGATACGTGCGATAGCGAAAAGCGGTGTGAAAAGTTCTCGCGGGATGTTCAGCATTGAATACACAAAGCCGGAATAGAAATCAACATTCGTGCAGATTTTCTTTTTGTCACCATGGAGCTCATAGAGAACCTGTGGGGCAAGCCTGTCGATTATGTTGTAGAGGTTGAGTTCCTCCTCGCATCCCTTTTCCCTGGCAAGCTCCGTCGCCTTTTCGCGAAGAAGTATGGCCCTTGGGTCGGATATTGTGTAGACAGCATGTCCTTGTCCGTAGATTAGTCCGGTGTGGTCGAACGCCTCCTTTCGCGCAATCTTCCGCAGATAGTCACCCACCTCGGCCTCTGAGCTCCAGTCCTTTACGTGTGACTTGATGTCGTCCATCATCTCCATAACACGGATGTTTGCTCCACCATGCCTGCGTCCCTTGAGCGAACCAACGGCAGCCGCGACCGCAGAATATGTGTCCGTGTCGGCAGATGAAACCACATGGATTGTGAGAGAGGAGTTGTTTCCTCCACCATGCTCAGCGTGCAAAATCAGCGCAAGGTCCAGAATCTCGGCCTCCAGCCTTGTGTATGATTTGTCGGATCGAATCAGGCGCAAAAAGTTTTCGGCAGTCCCCAGACTTGGGTCAGGATTGTGGATGTACATGCTCTTCCCATCGTAGTAGCGTCTCTTTGCCTGGTATCCATAGGCCGCAAGTGTACTGAACCGTGAAATCAGCTCGACGCACTGGCGAAGAATGTTTTCAACGCTCCTGTCCTCGGGGTTCGGGTCGTATGAATAGGAGGCAAGCACGCCCCTGGAAATTTTGTTCATTATGTCGCTGGACGGGGCTTTCATTATCATGTCCTCGGTGAAATTCGGTGGAAGGACCCTCATTGAGCCAACCAGCGTCTTGAATTCATCCAGCTGCTTCTTTGTGGGAAGCTCTCCAAACAGAAGAAGATATGCGCACTGCTCGTATCCAAACTCATGGTGCTTCTCGGTGTCATGGACTATATCCTCAACGGAGTACCCGCGGTAGACAAGACGGCCCGGGACTGCGACCTTTTTTCCATCGGAATCAATCTCGTAGCCAACGACATCACCGATTCGGGTCAGTCCGACAAGAACACCACGACCATCAGCATAGCGAAGACCGCGCTTGACATCATATTTTTGATAAAGGTCGGGATCTATCGGGTCGTGTTTTTTTGTTTCCAAGGAGAGTTTTTTGATAAACTCATTGTACATATCGATTTCCTCGTTCATGCTGGCCTCCCATCAAAGCGTATAAAAATGCAGAATTTGCAAAGCTTATTCCAATAATTATACAATCTACGGAACTTTAATTCAAGGGCATATCAAAAATCCGCCAAACTTATCCCCAAATCGGAATATCCGCACCGTCCCTAACGAACACCGGTATCACGTCAATCGGCGTATCAACCACGACAGTCTTTCCGCCATTGTGGGTTTCACCAGTTTTTGCGTCCTTCCAGCTGTGTCCGGCAGGCAGATAGACGCTCCTTTTCTCCATGCCCTTTTCCATAACGGGGGCAACAAGAATGTCCGGGCCGAACATGTACTGGTCCACCATCACCGCGCATTTTTCATCCTCCGGGAAATCGTAGTACATCGGCCTGGCCACGGGGGAACCGTCTGCGCTGGCCTGTTCCATGCACTTTCTGATGTACGGGCGAAGCCTCTCCCGCATAAAAATGAAGTCCCTCATGATTCTGTAGTTGTCCTCGCCGAAGCACCAGATTTCATTAGGCTGCGCGCTGCCCCACTGCGGAACTCCGTCAACAACCTCGCGCCCCTTTTCAAGAGGAATATACGGTGGACGCTCCCCGTGCATACGCATGACAGGACAGAATACAGCCCATGCAAACCACCGAACCAAAAGCTCCCGGAAATCCTCGCTCCTGGGGTCCCCACCGACAAATCCACCGATATCCGTGGTCCACCAAGGGATTCCCGCCATGCTCATGTTCAACCCGGCCTGCAAATTTTCTTTAAATGCCCTGAAATCGGAATGTATGTCCCCGCTCCACGTAAGCACACCGTATTTTTGGCTGCCGGCCCACGCAGAACGGACAAGGCTCATGGTCTGTGTCTCGCCCACGGACTTCAGGCCATCATGGAATCCCTCCGCGTAGCACTCCGGATAGATGTTCGCGCACTGACGCACCGGTCCCGCGTGGTACCTGTACAGATCCCAGTCGTAGGGTCCATACTCTGGTTCAGCCTCGTCCAGCCAGAATATTTTTATGCCCTTGTCGTAGTAATTTTTCCTGCACCTGTCCCAGACAAATTTTCTTGCGCCGGGATTTGTCGTGTCATAGAAAACCGTGTTTCCCAGCCAGTCCATGTGAATGCCTGAGCCACGGTCGGCGGACACAAGAAAACCAGAATCCGCCATCTCGCCAAAGTTTTCCGATTTCTGGTCGATTGTTGGCCAAACGGACACGCAGACTTTTATCCCCATGTCCGAAAGCTCTTGGACCATTTTTTCAGGATCGGGGAAACATCTTGGGTCGAATTTGAACTCGCCCTGCCTGGACCAGTGGAAAAAATCAATAACAATCACGTCCACAGGAATCCCCCGCCTGTGGTATTCCCTTGCGACCTCAAGAACCTCGTCCTGTGTCCTGTAACGAAGCTTGCACTGCCAGAATCCCATTCCGTATTCAGGCATCATGGGTGTGCGTCCCGCAACCGATGTGTACTGCTCCATAATCTGAGAGGGACTGTCGCCCGCCGTAATCCAGTAGTCCATCTTTTTTGTGCTGTCCGAATGCCACTCCGTTTTGTTCGTCGCGAAATTTGCGTAGCCTATTGCTGGATTGTTCCACAAAAATCCATAGCCACGGCTGGAAACAAAAAAGGGGACGGAGCTCTGGCTATTTCTGTGCGCAAGCTCCATGGAGGAGCCCTTTCTGTCAAAGCATCCGTCCTGGTAGACTCCCATTCCGTAGATATGCTCGCCATCGAAGGCTTCAAAGCGGGCGTCCAGTGAATAGTCTGATGTCCCGGTGATTGGCTTGAGCTCCCTGCCCGGAACACGAAGAGGAACCGCGTAACGGTCAATTCTGTCCCTTGTCCTCCAGTATTCCTTTGTCAGAAGCTCGCCCTTCTGGTTGAAAAATGAAATCCACCCCTCGAAAGAAATTTTCGCGCTGATGTTTCCGTTTGTGACAGTCGCCTCTTCTGCCTTCGCAGCATGGGAATCACGCTCGGGACCATGGTACCACGGCTCGGTGATGTCAACCGTCTGTATATTGATTTTGGTCTCAGGTTTTTCGCAAGGCTCCGACAAAGCCCAGTCGTTTCTGTCCATGCAGGGGTCTTTTGTCATTCTGACGCGCAGAGAATTTTTTCCCCAGCTTTCAATAAAAAGTCTCTCGTTTCCACGCTGAACGACCAGCGCATTGTCCTGCCTGTAAAACTTCATTCACTCCTCCGCTTTTTTTTCGTATGCCGCCACGGCCTCCCCCATCACAAGAACGACGGCCCCCACCTCGACCATCTTTATCAGGCGGAATTCAATCCAGCCGGAAACAAGGGTCTTTGGAACAAGCTCGTCAACAACGGACGCACGCTCCGCCGGTATCTTGAAAATCTCGTACTTGTTGTGGTCGGGACTGGAGATTGTGCCGCACTGCTGTATATACTGCGCCTTGATGTCGGTCGGAATGCACACCGCGAAGTCACCTGTCCGCCTTATGTTCGCCACAGCCTGGTGATCCGGGTCCGAACTGAAAATAACTCTCGTCACAGGCTCGTAGTCCAGCGGCATAATCCATCCGTATGGCGTAAGGTCGTAATATTTTTCGCCCCTGGTGGCAACTAGTGCCGGTGGAACAATCATCCTGTATGCCTTTTTCAGGTCAACCGCATCAAATCCAGTCTCCTTCTGGCTGTACTGTGCCGCCATTCTTAAAAGACCCATTCCAACACCTCCTCAACTCTGGAAACCGGGACAAATTTTATTCCGCTCTTTACATGGTCGGGTATTTCGTCCAGATCGCGGAGATTCGCCTTTGGGATTATGATTGTCTTTATCCTGTTGCGTCTCGCGGCCACTGTCTTTTCCCTCAATCCACCGATGGGGAGGACCTGGCCCGTAAGACTAAGTTCCCCTGTCATCGCAAGGGACGGCTTTATCTTTTTTCCCGAAAGCAGGGATGCGAAAGTCGTAGCCATGGTTATTCCTGCCGAAGGACCATCCTTTGGTGTGGCCCCCTCGGGTATATGCAGGTGGACAGTGTTCTTTTCAAACCACTCTCCGTCCTTTAGCTTCTTTTCGATTGCCCAGCGTTTTACCCAGTTCATCGCAATCTGTGCGCTCTCCTTCATCACGTCGCCCATCTGTCCGGTAAGCTGAAGCCCACCCTTTGACGACTCAAACGAAATGCTCTCCAGAAGAAGAGTGTCTCCGCCCATGCTTGTCCACGCAAGACCTATTGCCGTTCCGGGGACATCAGCGGTTTTTATCTGGCTTTCATCAAAGACCGGCTTGCCAAGATGCTGTCTGACCTCCGCGACATCCACCGTGAAAGTCTTTTTTGCCATGGCCGCCGATATTTTTGCGGACTCCCCTGCGGAATCCTTTTCCTTAGAGCCTGCGTTCTCCTTTTCAAAATCCTCCACAACCGAGCGGACTATCTTCCTCACGATTTTGTCAATGCTCTTCTCAAAATTGCGTACACCGGCTTCCCTCGCGTACTCCGTTGCTATAAGCTCAAAAGCGGGCTTGGTAAATTTAATCTGGTTCTTTTTCAGACCGTTCTTCACAAGGGTCTTTGGAAGTAGATACTTTTTGGCAATCTGGATTTTCTCCTGATCCACATAGCCCGAAAGCTCAATTATCTCGGCGCGGTCCAAAAGCGGTCTGGGGATTGTGTCAAGAGTGTTTGCGGTCAGTATGAAAAACACGTTGCCCACGTCGAACGGAAGGTCGAGGTATGTGTCGCGGAAGTTGACGTTCTGCTCCGGGTCCAGCACCTCAAGCAGAGCCGCGGATGGATCACCCTGGTGCGACGCATTCATCTTGTCCACCTCGTCAATCATAAATACGGGCGACTTGGACTTTGTAATCTTGAGTCCCTCCAGAATCTGTCCAGGCATGGCCCCTATGTAGGTCCTTCTGAATCCCTTTATCTTGGCCTCGTCATGCTCACCGCCGACAGAGAATCTGTAAAACTTTTTGTGCATGGCGTTCGCGATGGATTTTCCGATGCTTGTCTTTCCAACTCCCGGAGGCCCCACCAGAATCAGAACCGAGCCTTTTCCGTCATGCTTCAGTTTCCGCACCGCAAGATGCTCGATTATCCTCTTTTTGACATCCTCCATGCCATAGTGGTCCGACTCCAGAATCTTTGAAGCCTCGGAAAGACTGTAGTCCTCAAGCGGCTGGTCGTTCCATGGAAGGCTGCACACCAAATCAAGGTATGACCTGAGACCAACGTACTCCGGATCATGCGGATCGAGCATCTGGAATTTTTCAAGCTCCGAATCCAGAGTCTCCTTTATTTCACCCGTAAAATTGAATGAAGCTATCTTTTCCTTGAAATTCTTTGCGTCCTTGGACTTGGGGTCGGAATCAAGACCAAGCTCCTCCTGGATGGCCTTCATCTCCTCGCGCAGAAAATAGGTCCGCTGGTTTTTCTCGACACGCTCGTTCAGTTCGTTCTGGACCTTCCTCTGCATACGGAGGATTTCCTGCTCCTTCTTTATGAAAATCAGAACCTTCTGCATTCTGGACGGAACATCAAGGGTCTCCAGGACATCCTGCTGGTCCTCCTTCTCCATGTTGAGAATTGAGGCAACAAAATCGGCCACTCGACCCGGGTGGTCCAGAGAAATCATGTTGGACCTTAGCTCGTCGCTGAAAAGTGGGTTCGAGTCGCTTATCTCCTTCATCTCGCTGACAAGAGCGCGTGTCATTGCCTTGACCTCGGAGCTGTCGTCGTTCTCGTCACCAAGATACTCAACCGCCGCGAACATGGGGTTGGACTCGTTCAGATTTTTCACAATCCTGAAGCGCTCTATGGTGGACACAAAGACATTCACACTGCCATCCGGGAGCGTTATCTTTTTCACAATCTTGGCAACGGTTCCGACCTTGTACACGTCAGACAGGCTTGGCTTATCAACGACATCCCTGAGCATGACGATTCCGACAAAACCGCTTCCCTCCATGGATTTTTCTATCGCAAGCACATCATCCTGATTGTTTATCATCAGAGGCGTGAAAATCCCCGGGAAAATCGGTCTCCCGCTGATTGGAATTATATGCAAACTGTCTGGCAGATTCTCCCCGGATGGAAGTCCACCGTTCTCATCTTTTTTGCCCTCTTCGCCGCTTTCCTTTTTTGCTAATTCTCTACTCATGCTCTAAAATATACTGTAATAATCAGAAAAATACAAATTCTATGCAAGGAATTTGGACATGGTGGAAAGATTTTTCACTCCCTCCCAACGGAAAGTCCAGGAAACCGCTGATTAATGCTTCGTATATAAATCAGCAGTTCCTTAATACGGGAAGCATAAATCAGCATTTCCCTAGTGCTTATAGGTCGATGACAATTCGTTTGTGACCACCCAGTAGATTGCAACCTTGTCCATAATGGAAAGCTCGGACACGGCCTCACCAAGAACTATGTCTATGTCAAACTTGCTTGAAAGTCCCCTGCGCTCTGTAGAAACATAGCCGACTTTTCTTCCGTCCATACAGTATATCGTTCCGCCATACCTTCCCAGGTCGCTGGTAAGATCACCATTTGACTTCAGGTAATAGTTTTTCAGGTTGAGGTCGGAATCATAGAATCCATAGACAAATCCCAAGTCCCTGTCAAAAATGAGATTCTGCATGTAGCCGTAGAAATTCTTGTCCTTGTCGTAATAACCATAGGTCGTTCCGCCGTCCAATTCGGGATTGTCGAAATTGTCGAACTTTATGTAGAACTGCTCCTTTCCGTCAAGGTAGTAGGCAATCTGAGGGTCAAACAGTCCCCGCTCCTTGACTTTTCCGCAGATTACATCGCCGGCAATCACCTTCGACGATTCGTTTATCGCCTTGATGTTTCCGAGCATAAAAATGTTCGCCGCGTCATCAAAAGCCTCCAGAGCCTCGTCACCCGACAGAGACGGAAGCTTCTCCGAGCAGGACACAAGCAGAACAGCCGAAACAAGAGCGGCCGCCAACAAAAAAACTTTCTTCATAAAATCCTCCATGCTGATTTATACCATATCCACCGGATATGTTTTTCACCCAATCGGGTAGTTTTACTACGAAAGGTATTGGTTGAAAAAAATAATGATTTTATGATGTAATCTATTGATAAAAGCCTTGGTTTGTTGTAATTTAAAATAAGTAAGTCCTTGCCATTCAAGGCGACAGGCAACTTGAGTGTCTGTTAGGCATCTACGCATTGTATTGTGTTCAGGAGCAGTACAATGCCAGCCTCTGAAGGGTTTTCCGTAGACCTCATCTGAACTAGGCGAAAGCCGAAAGAAAACGGAGCAAAGGCTCTGCGAATGGCGCGGGGCTTTTTTTTTATGGCGGTAAAAATTGTCAAACATTATCATTGCTCAAAACGCATTTTCAAAATTGCTTGATATTGAATATGAATTCTTACTTGGCCGAAAAAACAAAAACATTTCTTTATCAGTAGAATTTCAGAAAATGCATTTTTTTCATATTGCTGGATTACAGCATTTAAGAGATTTACCGAGGCTCTCTATTTCTGCCGAAGAAGTCTACAGCCAGATTGAATCGGGACAAATTTCCGTAGAATAATAGAGTCTTCAAAAAATTATGGTTCCATACGAAACAGAATAGACTTACTTCCTTTGTTGGAGCAAATTTTAGACAGCAATGATACAATTTTTAGGTATAATCCGGCATTACAAGCCTTTTCTGTAATAGAAGCTGATTTTTTGCTCAAAAACAAGGTGAAAGAAACGCCTGTATTTGTATTTCTTTCCAAGAACTGCAGTGGAAAGTATTTTTGCAGGTCCTTTTTCCCCGACTGCAAAAAGGATTATGCGGAGAGGCAAACCAAGTGGACTCTTTTGTTAAAACGAAAAATCATAAAATCAGAGAATAAAGATATTGTTATTTACAGACATAAAGGAATTTCTATAAAATGAATGGGGTATTATTGTTAACACTGAATGAGCATACAGGGCATGTACCCGATTGCGGATTCAGTGTTTCCTTAAAATCTTTCACAAGAATTCCACACCATTTCAGAATCTTGCCACAAAAAATTTCCCCCAAAAAAATCAAAAATTTTCCCCCGCAAATCAGAAAAATGTGCTATACTACGTTTATGACAACACAAACACTTGCAACTGAACTGACCCCATAAATCAGGACA
>DGGQ01000151.1 GCA_002392275.1 Treponema sp. UBA3870 | reverse complement strand
ATATTTTCTTGCGGGACTTTGGGGAAAATAGATTCTGAGTCCGTGCGAAATTCCTGCCGATGGATTTCAAATATATTTTCCCACGACGCTCCTTTTGCTCCGATCCTACCTGCTTTGTCCGGCCGCTTTTTCCTTCATGGTCGCTTCGATTATCGGATAGAGGTCCGTGTATGGGTCGGGAACAAGTCCCACGTTTTCTCCTAGCTCAAGAACCTTGCCGGGATTTTCAGATGCGAGAGGCCATTCGGGAAGGGGCTTCTGGGGTGGAAGCTTAGGTGATTTTACCGGATGGTTACTGCGAATTTGTTTCGGAATATAAAAAAACGGGAGCGGATAAAAAATCTACTCCCGTCATTATTTTCTAGAGATTTGAAACAAGCCATTCCTTGAAGCTCGCGTAATCCTTTTTCATCGGGATGGAGCGGTCGGGGAGGCTCAAAACTCTTTCAAGTCTGTCCGGCATGCTTGGTTCCCTTCCGATTGCGTCGATTACCGTTGAGCCGAATTTTGCAGGGTGCGCCGTTTCAAGGATTATTCCGACCGCAGTTTTGTCAACGACTGCCTTTGCCCATGACGGTGCGCTGTTCGTGAGGCCGGTTCTGTTGATGTCGCCGGAAAGCTCCTTGTTCAAAAGTTTCTGCATTTCGCCGTTCCTTATGTCGTTCCATGCCTTCCATGCGATAGAGCCGTGCGGGTCGATTACATATCCGGTCCTGTCGTGGCAGCCCCTGATTGCGTCGAGGGTACCATTGTCGTCTGCCCAGTAGGAAGCGATTATGCTGCGGACCTGCTCAAGCGAATACATTGCGGAGATGCGCTCGTAGTTGCTAGGTGCTCCAACATCCATTGCGTTGCTCAAAGTTGCGACAGATGAGCGGGCCTTGTATTTTCCAGTGGCAATCCAGTCCGGGACTGTGTGGTTTGAATTGGTTGCGGCCACAAATCCGGCAATCGGTGCGCCCATTTCCCTTGCGATGAGTCCTGATGTCAGGTTTCCGAAGTTTCCGCTCGGCACAATCACGATGATTGAAGGGTCGTCAATCTTTGAGTCCTGCGGAATCCTGTTCTTCACGACGAGAGATGAATACATGTAGTAGAAGCTCTGCGGAAGAAGACGGGAGATGTTGATTGAGTTTGCCGAGGAGAGCCTGAATTTTTTACGCAGATCAGTGTCGGTGAAGGCAGTCTTGACAAGTTTCTGGCAGTCGTCAAAAGTGCCCGACACCCTCAGTGCGCGGACGTTTCCTTCAAATGTGGAAAGCTGCTTTTCCTGAAGCGGAGAGATTTTTCCATCTGGGTAGAGAATCGTCACGTCGATTCCTGGAACATTGTGGAATGCGCTCCCGACCGCTGAGCCTGTGTCACCTGATGTTGCGACAAGAATGTGAAGATTGTCGTCCTCATTGCGGTTGAAGTATGACATGACCCGGGCCATGAACCTTGCTCCGAAATCCTTGAAAGCGCATGTCGGTCCGTGGAAAAGCTCCAGAACATAACTCACCCGGTCGATTGGAACAACCTTTGCCGCAAAAGGATATGCGTCCTGAATTATCTCGTCGAGGTTTGAATCAGGAATCTCCCCCTCAACATAGGGCTTGGCCATTTCAAAAGCGACTTCCCTGAAAGGTGGCTCAGGAATCTTTGTGAGAAAGGACTGGTCCATCCTTGGAAATTCAACCGGTATATAAAGTCCGCCAGTCTCTGAGTTCATGCCGTTCATGACTGCGGTTCTAAAATCTGTCTTGACGTTTTTATCTCTCGTGTCTGTGTAAACCATTTCCTAATCCTTCAACTTTTGCAAAATGATATTTAATTGTAAAGATTATATCACAAAGGGAACCAATGTTTCAAGGTTTCACAAGTAAATAGAGGATTATTGTCTGGAAAATATTGTACAAAAGATGCGCGGCCATGGGTGCGTAAATCCGCCCGGATTTTATTTTTCCAAATCTGAGTGCCGTGCCGCAAATTGCAGCGTTTACTAAAGCCATTGCTCCAAGGTATCTGTGCGAAAATGCAAAAACCGCAACGCAGATGGCCTCAAGAGTAATCCGGAGCGATTTTTTTCCACCCGCAAGCAGAATCATCGTGTCGGGCAGAAACAGTCTGTAGATTGTCTCCTCATATACAACACCGATGGCCAGATTTACAAAATAGATTGCCCATCCGCTTGCCGATTCCGGAAAAATGTATCCTCCGCCAGCATCAATTTTTATGGCCATAGAGATTCCCGTTACGGCCGCCTGCGAAATCATGCAGAGTCCAAGGCAGATTGGGGTCCACATCAAAAAGAGAATCAAGGGGCTGCCTTTTTTTTCGACCGGAAGAATCGGTTTGAATTTGTTTTGCAGTAGGAGAAGCGCGGTCAGAATCAGCTGGACAAAAATTGATGCGGAAAGCTTTCCGCCACCCGCAATCGAGATTTTTCCTCCGACGGACGGTCCTTGGATTAGGGGGGGGAGTATAAAAAAAGCAAAAATAAGTGCGAATTCTAAAAAAATTGATTTGTTTTCTTTAAAAACTGTGGTAAAATGTTTCATTAGGAGAACTCCCTTCAAAACGGATTCTGCCGATTACTATACATTGAAAATGAGGAGCGGTCAACGTGAACATCGTTATTGCGTTTATCATAACTATTGCCGTAATATCGCTGATTGCCAGATTATATTTTGTAAATGACAAGATGATCCAGTTCTTTTCAAAAGGGCTGGACTCAGATTTTAAGTTTTCTGAAATCTGCTCGCTCTGGTCCCTTGCAAAAAGGACAAACCTTGAGGACCCGCTGTCGCTTTTTGTTTCAATCAACGTGATGAACAACTGCATCGCACAGATAATCAACGACGCAAAACAGTCGGGAACGGAGAACAGCTTCAAGACCCAGCAGTTTTTGACCAAGCTCTACAAATACAGGACAAGGATAGCTCTGGATTCGGACGGAAAGCATGGCATAGAAACCACCACGTCTGTTGATGTTGGGCAGAAGCTCCGTGTGATTCTTTCGGGCAAGGGTGTGTTCGCGTCCAAGGTCCTTTCCAACGGAAGCAGCCTGATTATTTCGCTCCCAAGGCAGGAGGACAAAAAGAACCACCGCTTCATCGTTCTTGAAAAGGAAATCTGGAAGGAGCATACGGTCCCCGTCTATTTCTGGAGAAAGGGCGATGCCGGTTATGCCTTTGACAGCCGTATTTTTGAGGTCGGCTCGTACCAGGGGCAGGACTGTCTTTTTTTGGAGCACAGCTCAAAGCTGACGAGGACCCAAAAGCGACAGTCGGTGCGTGCGCCATGCAGCATCTATGCCCAGATGTATTTTATAAAAGAAAACATTGTGGACTACAACTCAGTGAACACTGACAATGGATTCAGATGTCTGCTTGAGGATATTAGCGAGGACGGTGCGTTGATTCGTGTCGGAGGCGCGGGAAAGAGCAATGTCAGAATCAAGTTGCAGTTTGATTTGAACGGCTCCTTCATAATGATGTACGGTGTTGTCCGTGGTGTTGAGTACAACAAGGATATTGAACAGTCCCGCCTGCATTTTGAGTGTACGCACATTGATGCCACGATGAAAAATGCGATACTCGCTTTTGTCTACAACGTGCTTCCCGAGAACGAAAAGGAAATCAACGAGGCCATGGCGGAATCCGAGAATGACGAGAAAGAAGACGAGATGGAGCAGATTGTCACCGGACGTTCGGAGGAAAAAATTGGTTCCAATGTCGAGGTGGTCAAGTCTGATGAAATACAGCTTGGCGCGGAATCCTCCCAGACAGCGGAACCGGATTCACATGGCTCCAGCTTTTTTGGCATGGGAGGAGTGGAGCCGGTTTCGACATCAACGGGCTTCGGCTCAAACTTTGGTTCTGGCGTAGGTTCCATACCGATGGAGTCCCTGCCTGAAGCCTCCAATCTTGATGTGATGCCCGGTGACGCACCACAGTTTGATAATCCCGAGCCAAAAGCTTCTCCAGACTCGGGCGGGATTTAAATTTTAATCGTTTTTTACCATTTTTTTTGCAAATTTGTTGCGGATTCTGATTTTCAGGGAACACTATATTAGTGGGAACAAAAATTCCATCCCTGGAGGTCTGGATGTCTAAAATCCTTTACTATCTAAAAAGCCCATTCCTTTTGGCCGCGCTGGTCTGCGCAATTTTTTTTTACACGGGACTGGTTCCAGTCAGACAGAAAAATCTTTACGCATCCCCCGTGCCAATTGAAGGCGTCATCTGGATTTCTGGGGCCGTAAGTTCCAATCCATTGAAATCAAGTTCCGGAAAGACATATACCGCAAAAATCCGGTTGCGCGAAGTCAAAAGCTCGGGTGAAAACATGATGATAAAATCAAGGGCGTCGGGCGACGTAACTGTAAGGCTCCCGTCGTCAATTGTGGAGTCCGTCTATCCCGGAAAGCTGTATTCAATCTCAAAAGGCTCCGTGCTTGTCGAGGAGGGAGAGATTTTGTCATGCGGCGGAAGATGGTCGGAAAGCCAGGGCGCGTTTGTGGTGGATTCGATTGTGCACGAGGGACATGGCGGTGGATTCTGGGGCGAGCTAATGCATTTCAGGGCAATGTGCAGGCTGGTCTTCAAGCGTCTCATGTTTTCCTGGGGACTTGCCGGTGGACTTGTCCTTTCCCTGCTTTCTGGTTCAAGGGAATATCTGGAGGACGGAATTGGGGATTCGTTTAGGCTGGCAGGACTTTCGCATATACTTGCGTTGAGCGGAATGCATCTTTCTTTTTTTTCTTCAATTGTCGGCGGAGTTGGAAGGCGGTTTGGAAAACGGGTCGTGCCTCTTTTTCAGCTGCTGGGGATTCTTTTTTTTGTCTGGTTCGCCGGTCTCTCTCCATCGCTTTTCCGTGCGCTGCTCTGCTCGTTGATTACACTGACGGCAAAATTTGTTTTCTGCAGGAAGGTGGACACCCTGGAGGTTCTGGCGTGTACTTTTATTCTTCATTCGGTCATAATTCCAAACGACATGTTTTCGGTGGCGTTCATGCTTTCCTACGGGGCTTTGGCTGGAATCCTTGTTTTTTCTGACCTGATAAACAGGCTTGTTTCGCCGGTAGTTCCACCGCAAATATCTGGCTCCCTTTCCGCATCCACAGGCGCGCAGATTGCAACCTGTCCAATAAGCGTGGGCGTGTTTGGTTCTTTCGCTCCAATCGGGATTCTTTCGACGGTTATTGTTTCGCCGTTGATCAGTTTTTTTATCACCCTGTCGCTGCTTTTTATCATTTTCAGCTTCGCGCTCCCTTTTCTTTCACCGTTTTTTGGTGATATAATGAATGTCATGTACGGACTGGTCGCGGGCATTGTCAGATTTTTCGCAAGGGTTCCACCGGTCCAGATTTCGGACTTTTAAATAAAAACATTGGCAGGTAAAAGATGGAGCATCCTGATTACAACTCGCCGTCACAGCTCAAGGATTTTCTTTTGGAAAACGGCATGGCGATGCAGAAAAAGTTTGGACAAAATTTTATGGTCAACCCGTCCGCGCGTAAGCGAATTGTCGATATGCTTGAAATCCAGAGTGGGGCGCTGGTCTGGGAGGTCGGTCCCGGTCTTGGCTGCATGACGGAAGAGATTCTGGGCAGGGGGGCAAGGCTGAAGGTCTTTGAGATTGACAGGGGTTTTGTCACGCTGGTTAGACAGTTTTTCGCAGACAGAGAGTCGTCTGGACAATTTTCCATAGTCGAGGGTGATGTCCTGAAAAAATGGATGGATGAAATTCCCGGTGAATCGGAAAATCTAAAGCTGTTTGGAAATCTGCCATACAATATCGCAGCGACCTTCATCGCCGACACAATATCAAGGGGATTTGCTTTTGAGAGGTGCGTATTCACTGTCCAAAAGGAGGTTGCGGAAAGAATCTGCGCCGGTCCGGGTTCAAAAAACTATTCCGCGTTTTCGGTGCTTTGTCAGTGGAAATATGATGTGAGCCGTGGACTGGAGCTTGCGCCAGGGAATTTTTGGCCCAGACCAAATGTGTCTTCCCAGGCTGTGCTGATGAAAAAAAAGGAAAAGCCCCTTGAATGTTCGGACCCGAAAATGTTCGTCAGTCTTGTCCACGCGCTTTTTTCAAGCCGGAGAAAGACGATACAGAACAACATAAGGTCTGTCCTTCCAAAATCTGTCACCGCTGAGGAGATTTTTGGTCGAGCGGGAATGAGCGGGGGTGAGCGGGCCGAAAACCTGTCCGTAGCGGATTTCATGTTGTTGTCTCAAACACTCAGTTCTGCTATAATCGCATGAAGTGAAATATTTTTCCGGGGGATTATGTATGTCCGAGACTTCTATTTCTGAGAATCTGAATATGGTTTTGTCCCAAATACATGAGGCTGAAAAAAAATCTGGACGCGGAGAGAATTCTGTAAGACTGTGCGCCGTGAGCAAATTCCATCCGCTTGAGTCTCTTGTTTCCGCCGTGGATG
>DGGQ01000092.1 GCA_002392275.1 Treponema sp. UBA3870 | reverse complement strand
CCATATCCTGCATGTCGTGATAGTGCTTTTCAAGGCGGTTGCGGATTTTGCAAAGTTCGTTGTAAATCTTTGGATTTGTTTCTTCAAGCTGAGCGAGCTTCTGTGGTGTGCGGATACCGGCAACGACATCCTCTCCCTGAGCGTTCATAAGATATTCGCCCATGAAAACATTTTCACCAGTTGAAGGATCGCGAGAGAAGCAAACGCCAGTTCCAGATGTGTCTCCCTTATTTCCGAAGACCATTGCCATAACAGTAACGGCAGTTCCCTTGATTACTCTTTCGTCAATGTTGTTGAGTTTGCGGTATGTGATAGCGCGTGGGTTCATCCAAGAACCGAAAACAGCTCCGATAGCTCCCCACATCTGGACTTTTGGATCCTGTGGGAAATCTTCGCCCTTTTCCTTCTTGTACATTGCTTTGTAGTTCTTTACGATTTCCTGGAGTTCTTCTGTGGTAAGCTCTGTATCCTGTTTGATTCCGCGCTTTGCCTTTACCTTGTCGATGATTTCCTCAAACTTGTCGTGGTCAACACCCATCGCAACGTTTCCGTACATCTGGATGAAGCGGCGGTATGCGTCCCATGCAAAACGCTCGTTGTTTGTCTTTTCTGCAAGACCAAGAACTGACTGATCGTTGAGACCCAGGTTCAGGATTGTGTCCATCATACCTGGCATTGATTCTGCTGCACCAGAGCGAACAGAAACAAGAAGTGGATCCTTTGCGTCGCCCAGTTTTTTTCCGATTGTCTTTTCAAGCTTTGCAAGATACTTTGCTACATCTGCATCAAGTCCTGCTGGGTACTTTCTTCCGAGCTTGTAGTATTCCTGACAAACGTCAATAGAGATTGTGAATCCAGGTGGAACAGGAAGGCTCAAAGGTGCCTTTGCCATTTCAGCAAGGTTGGCTCCCTTTCCTCCGAGGATAGGACGCATGGTTTCATTTCCTTCTGCGTCACCGTTACCAAAGAAATAAACATATTTGGTCTTAGCCATTAATGTCCTCCATATATATATGTAAAAAATAGTATACCGTTAATCGAATTATGGGTCAACGAAATCAAAGAATTTTAGATACAAATTTAAAAAACTTTAGCGAATTTTTTTTAATTTGTCGTCATAAAAATCTAAACGAAATCAAAATTGAAATCAAAAATTGCCGTCCCAATAAAATGCCGGAAATGGAACTGTGCGCCCCAAAATCTCCTCTCTGATTTTTAAAAGAGTGCTGTCCTGTGAACCTGCGTTTTTCAAAAAACTGCTCAGCGGGGAACTCTTTTTTTTATATTTGAACTCCTTGACCGGGGCTTCGAAATCTTCTTTTTTGAAAATATCCTTGCTGATTGATTTTATGCAATCGTCGAAATTTGCAATCTCATCGACAAGCCCAAGTTCTTTTGCCTGTTTTGCCGTGTAGATTCTTCCGTCCGCAAGTTTTTTTACATTCGCAATCGGAATGTTTCTGCTTTCCGCCACCAACGACGTGAACTGCTCGTAACATTCATCCGCTATGGACTGCATGATTGCTTTCTGCTCTTTTGTTGCTGGCTCCGTGACAGTACCCATGGTCTTGTTTTTACCTGCATGGATTATTTCCGACTTAATTCCGTACCGCTTCATCAGTGCGCTCAAATCAACAAAGCGACCCGAAATCACTCCGATGGAACCTGTGAGCGTGTTTCTGTTTGCGAAAATCTTTTTTGCCCCACATCCAATATAGTATCCGCCGCTTGCCGCAAGGGATGCAAAATATGCGTAGACCGGACGCTTGGTTTTTTCGTGGAACTTTTTCAACGCAAGATAAACCTCGTCAGACTCATAAACAGCCCCACCCGGCGAATTGATGTAGACCACCAGTGCTGCATATTTTTTGCTGTCGGTGACTGTTTTGATTGTTTTTAAAAGCCATTCCTGATTGTAGTTGGCATTTTTCTTTTCGATTGTACCTTCTATGTAGATTTTTGCAATCGTTTTTCCCATTTACGACTCCTGTATTTTGAATTTTTGTCAAAGTTCTTTCATCGCGGATTCAATTTCCGAAATCCCTATGCTCGATTTTCCTTTTTGATTTGAAATCAGCGAGCTTCTGTTCAAGACCGACTCGATTTTTGCGCAGCTGAATCCCGCGAATTTTTTTGCAAGAATTTCCGGCTCTGAATCAGCTTCCAGATTTTTTCCTGCCGAATACATTTTGACCAGTTGTACCCTGGATTTTTCATCTGGATATGGAACAGAGACCCTTGAATCAAATCTGCCCGGTCGAATCAACGCTTCATCCAGAGCCGAAATGCTGTTGGTGGCCGCCAAAACCAGAACTCCGTTGGTCGGTTCAAATCCGTCCAGCTCGTTCAAAAGCGCGGTGACAATCCTTGTGTTCTCCGTTTCAATCGCCGAGCCAGAATAATTCCGCCTTGTCCCGATTCCGTCAAACTCGTCGATAAAAACAATGCATGGTGCCTTGCGTCTGGCCTTTTTAAAAAGCAGCTTAACTTTCAGAGGTCCGATTGCCATGAACATGCTTTCAAAATCAGTTGCCTTTGCCGGAATAAAGTTGACCTTGGACTCACCAGCCAGTGCTTTTGCAAAAAGTGTTTTACCGTTTCCCGGCGCACCCTCAAGCAAAATGCCCTTTGGCATACGGATTCCTTTTTTCGCGTATTCGACCGGATGTTTCATAATGTCCATGACCTGTTTCATGTCGTGCTTCAGTGAATCCATTCCGACCACATCATCAAAAGTCAACCCGGTACGACGGACAGACTTGAAAGTGTTTGGCGAAATGAATTTTCGGAACACAAAGAAAACAACCAGAGCCAGAATCAGATAGAAAACAATGTCCATTATGTTTGAAAAGATTTGTGAAAAATCCTGCTCGATTTTAACGGAAACATTATTTAATAGAAGATATTCCTGCAATGTGGGCGACTGTGGATTTTCCGTCCGAAATTTTTCTTCCGACCCGATTTTTGTGTAGTTGATTTTGCCGCTGCTGATTTTTACAGAATCAATTTTTCCCTGACCGACCTGCTCGTAAAAACTCTTGTAGGATTCCGCCGTTGATTTTCCTTCAAAAAGCCCGTCGCCAAAAAACACAAAGGCAAGAACAAGAACCAACGCAATCAGCACAAACGGAAAGATGTTTATTTTTTTATTACTTTTAATTTTCAATCTATTTGACATAGCATTATTATATCACGGATTTTGGGAATGTTGAATATGAAGATTTATCCCAATGCAACATCCAGAATCATCATCAGGATAAATCCTGCGGCAAAACCTAGCGGTCCCAAATTTGAGTGTTCGCCTTCGGACATTTCTGGAATCAGCTCCTCGACTACGACATAAAACATTGCACCGGCGGCAAATGAGAGCAGATAGGGCAGGACTGTCAAAATGTTTCCGGCAAGCAAAATGGTTATTGCTCCCGCAATCGGTTCGACTATTCCGCTCAATGTTCCGTACAAAAACGATTTCCATTTTCCGTTTCCATTTCCTGCAAGCGGCATTGAAATGATTGCACCCTCCGGAAAATTCTGTATCGCAATACCGATTGAAAGTGCAAGCGCGCCGGCAGACGAGATTCCAGAATTGGCAGATGCAAGTCCTGCAAGAACGACACCGACAGCCATTCCCTCCGGGATATTATGGAGAGTGACTGCCAGACAGAGCATGGTTGTGTTTTTGAGCTTCGATTTTACGCCCTCAGGTTTTTCAGAGTTGACGTGCAGATGCGGAATTATCGAATCCAGAACCAGAAGGAACAAAAATCCCAGCGCAAGACCGACAGCCGCAGGAACAAAAGCAAATTTTCCCATCGACTGTGATTCTTCGATTGCTGGAATCAAAAGCGACCAGACCGAAGCCGCAACCATAACGCCAGAAGCAAAGCCGAGGAGTGTCTTTTGAAGCTTCGTGCTCAAATCTTTTTTCAAAAAGAACACGCAAGCCGCACCCAATGTCGTTCCAAGAAAAGGAATTAAAAGTCCATAAAGAATGTTCATGCTTTGATTATATCAGTTAGCAATGGCTTAGGAAAGATGGTTGGAATGCAAGGTTTCTTCCTTAAGTTCCATTGCCAATCGGTTGACTTCATCAAGCGGAAGCGAGCAGCATCTGGCTATTATTTCCGGTGCGATGTTTTCTTTTAGAAAATTCAGCGCAGTGTCAACGGCTTTTTCCTGTGCCCCCTGCTGAATACCTTGTTGAATACCCTGTTGAATGCCCCGTTCCATTCCTTCCTGCATCCCTTGTTCCCTTATATCTGTTTCCCAAACCCCCATGCTCAAATACTCCTTGCGGAAAAACTCGTTCCGCTTTACTTCGGCCACGGATTTTAGGAGTCCGTCCGTAAAATCATCCGAGGGCCTGTTTCTGCTCACGAACTGGAGAAAGGCCTTGATTTCTGGCTCCACTTCTTTTTCCCACGCACTTGCATTATAAATCAATTTCAGGCTCTTGTCATGTAAATTCACGGAACCAGACTCTTCGCATGTGGTCCTGAAAGTATACTTTTGCAGTCCGGCATCAAACGGGTCGTTTTTGCAGATGAAGATTATGATCGACTCGGAAAGTTTTTTGTAATCCATGCCCCTG
>DGGQ01000025.1 GCA_002392275.1 Treponema sp. UBA3870 | reverse complement strand
GAAGACGGGATACAGGCGGAGACCGGTGATAATCAGTCCAGCAGTGGAAGCCAGTTTGATATTTTCTAGTTTTTGAGTTTTGGCTATGGGAAAAATTCAGATTGATATGCTCGGCGCACGCTTTGTTGTCCGCGCGAACGAGGATGAAGCCTACCTGAACAAAATCTACTCATACTACAAGGATATAACCCGAACAATCCAGGTGAACAAAAATCTGGACAATCCTTTGCAGATAAGCATTCTTGCCGGAATTACTCTGGTGGATGAGCTTCTCAAGGAAAAGTCCCAGAACGTAATCAACCGTGAGACCGGAATGGACAGGGACAAAATCCAGATGGCAGAAAAACTTGCCAGCGAAATGATAAGCCAGATAGACAATGTGCTTTAAAATCTGGGTGGACGCTGACTCTTGCCCTTCGCTGGTCAGAAAAATAATATTGAAAACCGCCGCAAGCAATTCGGTTCCCGTCGTGTTTGTCGCCAACAGAAAAATTCCATTTGATTTTGAGAACAAGCTATTTTCCATGGTTGTCTGCCCAAAGAAAAGCGGGGCCGCCGATGACTATATCTGCAATAATATAGAAGAAAATGACATCGCCGTGACCAGGGACCTCCCGCTTGCCGACCGTCTCCTAAAAAAATCAATATCCGTTATGAACGACCGCGGGATTCTTTTTGACAGAAAGACCCTTGACTATATGCTGGAGGAGAGGGAGCTTAGTATGCAGATGCAGGCCCTTGGCATAAGGAACGGCTCGGATTTCGGTGGATTTTCCAGGGACGATGTTAAAAAATTTGCGGACTGCTTTTGTCCGATGGTCCGAAAAAGGTGCGGAAATTCCTAGCTGATTGCCTTGTTGATTGCCTCTAGTCTGTCCAGAATCTTTATGAATATGTCCACAAGCTCCGGGTCGAACTGTTTTCCGGACTGGCTCTTGATTTCTTCAACAGTGTCCTCCAGGGACCATTCCTTTTTGTATGAGCGTATGTGCCTGAGCGCGTCGTAGACAT
Source organism: Treponema sp. UBA3870 (assembly GCA_002392275.1). GTDB lineage: Bacteria > Spirochaetota > Spirochaetia > Treponematales > Treponemataceae > Treponema_D. The sequence continues at coordinate 7,279 of DGGQ01000025.1, read as the reverse complement.
CGGCAAGGGACACGATTCTTGCGGAAAGCGGTATGTCCTCCCCGGAAAGAGGCTCCAGCACGGACGGAATTGGTTCGCCAGGTTTGAGGGCCATGAAATCCTTAACCTTCCCCGGATAGCCCCTCGGGTCTCCATTGTAGAACTGGTGGTGGTTCATGCAGACTTCTATGGCCATTTTGTCAACTTCACTTTCCGGTGGATAGAAAAGCTGCGCCCCAAGTATCGTGTGGGACTTCATTATGTTGCGCTCCTCGTCTGTGAGGGGGCCGTCCTTTTTAAGAATCTGGTCCGGGATTGCGACTTTCCCTACGTCGTGGCATTTCGCGGCCTGCTTGAGCGTGTTCCTGTACCTGTACCGTTCCCTCTCCGGGATGTCATGTATCGCGGCGTACTTGTCGTAAATTTCCACGGCAAAGCTTGAGACCCTTTCTACGTGCGCTCCAGTCTCCTTTGGGTCCCTGAATCCTGCCGTGCGCACAAGCCTGGATATGGTCTGCTTGGTGAGGTAGGCGTATTCGTAAATCTGGCCCACGTTCGTTGCGAAGTGCGAGATGTAGAACTCCGCCTCGTCTGTGAAGGGAATGTCCCTGCCCTTTGAGTCGCGTGCGTTGATAATCTGCAGGACGCCAAGAATCTTTCCGTTGGTCATCATCAGCGGGATTGTGAGCATGGATGTGGTGTGGTAGCCCGAAACCATGTCCGTTGTGGACGAAAAGTTGTAAGGCCTCTTGACGGTCTTCGCTTCGTCCTCGTATTCGCTCATGTTGTATACGTCCGGGATGTTTATGACCCTCTTTGACATGGCGCAGTATCCGCAGATTGTGTCGCTGTTGACCGGAAACGCAAACGCAAGGTAGGGGAGCTTTTCGCCCGGCTGCAGCTTTGCCTGGTGGGTTTTGTTCACGCTGTACTTGATTTTTAGAGTGTTTTTTGACTCCTGATAAGAATATATGGACCCCGCGTCCGCATTTACAATTTCACATGCGGATATGAGTATGTTTTCCAGAAGCAGGTCTTCGTCTTTGATTTCGCTGAGCCTGCGTTCAATTTGGGTCATTTGTTTAAGCTTTTGCAGGTGCACATCAAAACTTTTCATGTCAATAATAATCCTATCGTCTATGATTGTAGTAAAAAAACAATGTTTTTACAAGATGGATACAGAATTTTGTTTTGCCATAACCCTTGACTATATTTTTAAAATGTTGCAACCTTTAGCGATAAACACATGTCTAATTGTAAAAATGTGGTTGCCAGAATTTTTGTGGTTCCGGCACGGGAGATGAAATGAAGGAAATCATTCCAGTGTTTTTTGCTGTAAACGATAACTATGCCCCTTATCTTGGGGTCGCAATCAAGTCTATGCTTGAAAATCTGAACAGAAAGTATTTCTGTAAAATCCATATTCTTATAACCGAACTTTCCGAAAGGCACGTGGAGCTTCTTAAGGAAGTTGTTGCCGAGTATTCAAGACATGCCTCCATTGTTTTTGTTGATGTCGCAAGGGAGTGCAAGAAGATGGCTGGCATGTTCCACATGAGGGACTATTATTCAAAGGAGACTTACTTCCGTTTTTTCATATCACCGCTTTTCCCGGAGTACGACAAGGTTGTGTATCTTGATTGCGACATTATTGTTACGGGGGACGTGTCGGAGCTTTACAGGCAGGAGCTTGGAAACAATATGGTTGCCGCCGCCGTGGAGGAGGTTGTCTATGTTGATGACGACCTGGGCTTCTATAGCGAAAAATGTCTTGGCGTTCCGTGGAAGGAGTATTTTGGGGCCGGAATCCTTCTGATTAACTCAAAGCTGTTCAGGGAGGAGCATGTCGAGGAGCAGTTCGTGGAGCTTCTGAAAAAATACAAGTTCACCGTCGCGCAGGACCAGGACTATCTGAATGTAATCTGTCTGGGGCGCGTGAAACTTCTGAACCTTGGCTGGAACAAGACCGCTTTTGAGAATTCCGATTTTGATGACAGGGACCTGAGGATTGTCCACTACAAGATGAGCTGGAAACCATGGCTCAACGATGATGTCTACTATGAGAACTATTTCTGGAAATACGCGGAGTCGTCGCCATTTTTTGGTGAGATAATGGAAATCAAGAGGTCTTACACCGATGAGGAGCGTCTAAGGGATGCGATTGCTGGAAAAAAACTTCTGGAGACCGCCGTACGTGACGCTACCGACCCCGACAACTACCTGTGCCAGATGGAAAGAAATGGCAGGAGGCTTCCTGTGTCCGTTTTCTCCAGATTCACAAACCAGAGGGCAGTTGCTGCCTTGATGGATTGATGGCGAGGTGATTTGTGGCTGCTGAAAAAAATCCGGAAAGGCTTGCGGTAATCGAGCGGATAAAGGAATACGAAAAAAAGGGGTGGTGGAACAAGGATGTCGAGGACGATCCACCGACAGTTCCGCTCCAGCCCGGTCAGTGCGACTATCTGAACAAAAAGTTTACCAGCTGGATTCAGATGAAATTCGTGAACACGCAGGCCAGAAGATTTATAAGAAAACTTGTGAAGACCGGGCAGATGATTTTGAAGCCTGTCGACGGACTTGAAAAATTTATCGCGCTGAAAGACATTGGTGCTGTAATCACCTGCAACCATTTCAATGCCTTCGACAATTTTGCAATCTACCATTGCCTTGAAAAATATATAAGGCGGAAGCAGCTCTACAAGGTAATCCGCGAGGGAAACTACACTTCGTTCCCCGGAATCTACGGATATTTTTTCAGGCACTGCAATACTCTTCCGCTCAGTTCCAATTTTTCGGTGATGAAGGAATTCATGTCTGCGGTGGATACTCTTTTGAAACGTGGCGAAAAACTCCTTGTCTATGCCGAGCAGGGAATGTGGTGGAACTACAGAAAACCCCGACCGATGACAAACGGTGCGTTCAGGTTCGCCGTGAACAACAACGTCCCTGTGATTCCGCTTTTCATCACCATGCGCGACACGGACAAAATTGACGGAGACGGATTCCCGGTCCAGGAATACACATTGCATGTCCTTGACGCAATCTATCCGGACGCAAACAAGTCCAGGCGCGAAAACGAAAAGGACATGATGGAAAACAACTTCCGGCAGTGGAAGGACTGCTATGAAAAATTTTATGGAATTCCGCTCACGTACTGCGATGACACGAATTTCATCGGCGGTGACAAAATCTAACCATGGACAAGCGAAAGGTTATTTATTATTCAGACGAACTAAACGATGAATTCTCTGTTGCGCAGATAGACGCTCTTTCCATTGACGGAAACTATAAATACGGGAGCAGCTCTTTTTTCTGGAAGCTCAAGCGTTTTTTTCTTTATAGAATCGTCGCATTTCCGATTGCATGGGTCTACATGAAACTTTCGTGGCACCACAAGATTGTGAACCGCGAAGTTCTGAAACCCTACAAAAAGACAGGCTACTTCACTTACGGAAACCACACCAACGCAATTGCCGACGCGCTGATTCCGACCTTCGTCCATATACCGAAATCTGTCTACGTTATTGTGCATCCGAACAACGTGAACATCCCGGGACTTAGAAAATCCACCGCGTATCTTGGTGCTCTTCCTCTTCCCGGAAACATGGATGCCGCAAAAAATTTCATGGACACAATCAAACTGCGGAACAGCGAAAAAAGCGTAATCATGATTTACCCGGAGGCGCACATCTGGCCGTTCTACACAAAGATTCGACCCTTCACCGATTTGTCTTTCCGCTATCCTGTGCAATACAATACCCCGGTATTCTGTTTCACCAACACATACCAGAAGCGGAAGTTCGGAAAGAAACCGAGAATCGTGACTTATGTTGACGGACCTTTTTTTCCACCCGAAGGATTGAGCGCGAAGGAAAAAAGAATGGACTTGAGAAACCAAGTCTACAACGCCATGTGCAGTGCGGCACAAAAAAATGAGGTTGAAGTCATCAAATATATAAAGAAGGAAAAAGAAACGGAGAGTACAGATGATTGATATTCTTTTCTGCGGAAACGACAAAGTTTTTGACGGCGCGCTCACGACAATGCTCTCGATTTTCAAGAGGACGAAAACAGAAGAGCCTTTCAGATTTTTCATCTACACGATGGATGTAAGCCATATCAATCCTGCGTACAAAGCGTTCACCGACGGTCAGATAAAATTCCTTGACGGAGTGGCAAAAAAATACAACCCGGAAAATTCCGTTGTGAAAATCGATGTTGGCGAAATCTACATGAAAGAATTCTCCGGCTGTCCGAACGAACAGTGCTATTGCTCGCCGTATACCTTGCTCCGCCTTTTCGCAGACCTTGTTCCCGATATGCCGGACAAAATCCTTTACCTTGACATAGACCTTCTTTTCAATGATGACGTGAGAAAACTCTGGGACATCGACGTGACGGATTATGAGTACGCCGCAGCCCCTGACCATTACGGAAAGCTGATTTTGTTTTTCATCAGAAAGTTCATCAACGCCGGTGTCATTTTATTCAACCTGAAAAAATGCAAGGAAACCGGACTTCTGAAAAAAAGCCGCGACCTTATCAAAACGAAAAAACTTACTTTTGCCGACGAGAGCGCAATAATCAAAAGCACCACAAGCCAGCTTAAAATCAGCCAGAGGTTCAACGACCAGAAATTCCTTTACAAGAAAACCGTAATCCGCCACTTTTCAAAACGTCTTTTCTGGACACCTTTCCCGCACACCGCGAACATCAAGCAGTGGAAGGTGACCAAAGTCCACAAGGTTTTCGGCTACGAATGTTTCGACGACATACTTTATGAATATATTTATCTGAAAAGGGTGTTTGAAAGTTCGCATTAAAACTGTGCCGTTTGATTAAAAAGACCGCATAAAAAATCTGGGTGATGAAAGATGTTTTTCATTTTGATATTCCTTGCATTATTCTTTGTGCAGTTTTTTTTGACTAGCTCATTTCAGAATTCACACTTTTCAACCTCACCGGAAGCAGAGAGACTGGAGTCCTGAAAAAAAGCCGCGAACCCATAAATACAAATAAACACACCTTCGGCTAATAGATTTTCAAACAATTCTTATATTAATTAAAACTTTCCTTCATTTTTTTTTACCGCACTTATATTATAATTGGAGCAGGCGTTTTGAAAATTCATTGCAAAACGATTTTTTTTTCGGGATGCCTCTGGAGGAGAAAAATGAAAAAATTTGCAAGGAATCCTTTTGCCGTCGCATGTGCAATCGGACTGGCAATAACTCTTGCGGCCTGCGGAAAGTCGGGGAAATCAAATCAGCCGGCATCAGCTGTGCAAGCTGCATCTGCGGAGTCTGTTCAGGGACCTGACGAAGGTTACTGGAGAATCTATCTGCTTGATAAGCCTGCTGATCAGACATGGCAGATTTGGGCATGGAAAAGGGGTGCCGGGGGTGACTCGAATTACGACACGAACGGATGGCCGGGAGGAGATTTCGTTCTTTCAAAATCGGATGCCTACGGTTCTTATTGCGACATGAAGCTTGACACCGCGTTTGATTTCGGGCTTCTTTTTGTCCAGGACTCAGGTTCGCCCCAGACGAATGACGTGATTGTTCCGAAGGAGGAACTTTCAAAATACAACACGTTCTATTTTAATTTTTCGGATCCAAAGCAGTATTATACGAGCTACGAGAATTCATCCGGCATAATCGGTGCGAGTCTTTTGTCGGAAAACGAGATTGCAATTTCCACAAGCAGGATAAAGGAGGTCGATAAATCAATGCTCAAAGTGACGGATTCAACCGGCGCAAACCTAAAAGTTGAAAGCGCGAACATTCGTAAAATCACTCTAAAATCAGGAAACATAAAAAACGCTCCATACACGGTTTCATACGGCGGAAAGGAAATCTCCTGCCCGATAACCGGTGACATAATCGACAGCTATTATGCCGTAAGCGACACTGATTTCGGAGTCAAAATCAACGGATCAAAAGCTTCGTTCAAAATGTGGGCTCCCTTGGCCTCAAGCGTAAAAATCCTTCTTTTCAGAACAAGCGGCGGACTTTCAAAAGAGGATTCATCGATTGAGATGACAAAGACCGACAAAGGTGTGTGGACTGCTTCCGACGTTGACATATCGGGATTCAAATATTACAAATACAGGATTGCAAATCCCGGTGCCACGAGCGATGTCTGTGATATCTGGGCAAAATCATGCAGTGCTGATTCGGTCGCATCCCAGCTTGCCGACATTAATTCCGACTCGGACGCTCTTGTTTCCGGTGAAAACGACAAATCCTGGGGAAGCGTGTCCGGCTATTATAATCCGTTCGGAAAATCAGGAAGCGAGACGAAAAAATATTCCGACGCGGTGATTTACGAAATGCATGTGCGCGACTGGTCAAGGGCTTTTGTATCCGATTCGACTGGAAAATTTTTGGACCTCGCGAATTCCGGGGATTTTATAAATCATCTTCTCGATTTGGGCGTGACCCATGTTCAGATTCTTCCTTCGTTTGATTATGCCGAAACGAATATCGATCAAAATTACAACTGGGGATACAATCCCTACCATTATAATGTTCCCGAGGGACGCTATGTGACAGCCGGTTATGAGGACGGAACACAGGCGGTAAAAGAATTCCGCACCCTCATTTCAAAGCTCCATGACGCTGGAATCGCGGTCAACATGGATGTCGTCTACAATCATACGAGCGGCACAGGCCAGGCTTCGCTTTATGATTTGACTGTCCCCGAATATTTTTACCGCATGTCCGACGGAAACTACATGAACGGATCCGGCTGCGGAAACGAGATTGCTACGAATCATTCTGTAGTAAAAACTTATGTCATCGAGTCGCTCAAACACTGGATGCTCGATTACCACATAAACGGATTCCGCTTTGATTTGATGGGCTGCCACGAAAACGAGACTATGGCGGAAATTTATGACGAGCTTCGCAAGATTGATCCGAACGTCATGGTCTACGGAGAACCTTGGACAGGCGGAAATTCGGGAGTCAGAAACGGAGTCACAAAAGCGGGCGAGGGAACTTCGGGAACAGGTTACGGAGCTTTCGATGATGATTTCCGCGATGCAATCAAGGGAAAGGAATTCGGTGGATTCAAGCAGGGACACGTCCAGGGAAAATTTGCCGATCCTGCAATCCAGAACGGTCTTACGGGAGCCGCTACAACAAGGAACAAGACCGGAAAACCGGAACTTGCGTTGCATTACGCCGAGTGCCATGACAACTACACCTTGTTCGACAAACTTGCGATGAGCTATCTTGATAAGACGAGCGTTCCAAGCGGTACTGATTTGTTTATGGAAATCGGTTCCGAGGGG
>DGGQ01000172.1:9848-14190 GCA_002392275.1 Treponema sp. UBA3870 | reverse complement strand
CTCTACCTTTACAACTGGACCTACTACACTCCCGATGATGTGATCAAGGCTTTTGAAAAAGAGTTTGACTGCACCGTGAAGCTCGACAGCTATTCAACATGCGACGAGATGTATGCAAAGCTCCGTGCCGGTGCCAAGGGCTACGACGTGGTGATTCCTTCCAACGACTTTGTTTCAATCATGCTGAAGCAGGGGATGCTCAGGGAGCTTGACCAGTCCAACATGACCAACAGGGACAAAATCAACCCGGTGGTTCAGGCGAAAATGGATTTTGACCCGGAAATGAAATATGCTGTCCCCTATGCGTTGAGCGCGACCGGCGTTATGGTGAACAAGACAAAGGTAAGCGGAAGCTATGCCCGTGACTACAGCATTTTTTCGGACCCGCAGTTTGCAGGACATGCGACCATGATGGACGAAATGCGTGAGGTGATTGGGTGCGCCCTTGTCCACAAAGGATACAACATGAATTCCGTGGACGATTCCGAACTCAACGATGCGTACAGGCTCATCTCCAGCGAGTGGAAGCCCAATCTCACAAAATTTGATGCCGAGGGATTTGGAAAGTCATTTGCTTCGGGGGATTTCTGGTTGTGCCAGGGATACCCGGAGATTGTCTATGGAGAGGTTGACGAGAGCCGCTGGGCCGACACTATAGATTTCTTCATTCCGCCGGAGGGAGGTCCCGCCACTCTTGACTGCATGGTGATTCTGAAGGACGCGCCACATTACGAGCTTGCGAACGAGTTCATCAACTTTATCCACAGGCCGGAGATGTATGCAAAATTCATCGACACATTCCGCTATCCGTGCGTTGTTAACACCGAGGCTCTGAACTATGTCACCAAGCAGCCTATGTACAATGCGGAGCAGGCCTACACATGCACACTCAAGCAGGACCTTGGTGACAATCTGGACAAGTACCACGACATCTGGCAGAAAATCCGTTTCGCGGACTAGCAGATGATGGATTAGTCGGCCATTGCCTTTTTGATTGCTGAAAGAAGTTCGCCGTAATTTTCAAACGCCGGCAGGTCTGGGTTGTCAGCCTTGATTTTGTCGGTGCTTTTGAAAAGGAATCCGGCTTTGCTTGCGCGTATCATGGCAAGGTCGTTGTGGCTGTCGCCGGATGCTATGGTCTGGTAGCCAATGGACTGGAGCGCCTTTACCGTGGTCAGCTTGCTCTGTTCGCATCTCATCTTGAATCCAGTAATCTCACCGTCGGACGCGACCTCAAGACTGTTGCAGAAGATTGTGGGCCATCCAAGTTTTTTCATCAGCGGGGTTGCGAACTGGGTGAATGTGTCGCTTATGATTATGACCTGGCAGATTGAACGAAGCTCGTCCAAAAAATCCTTTGCCCCGGGAATTGGTTCAATCTTTGCGATGGTGTCCTGGATTTCCTTAAGCCCAAGTCCATGCTCCTTCAGGATTCCGATTCTCCATTTCATCAGCTTGTCGTAGTCCGGCTCGTCCCTTGTTGTGCGTGTAAGCTCCGGGATGCCGGATTCCTTTGCGAATGCAATCCATATTTCAGGAACCAGAACGCCTTCCAAATCAAGACATACAATATACATATTTTTCCCCTTAATTTTCTTAATTGATTTCTAAACTGCTTTCGGCAATATGGTCGTCGCTTTCCGGTGGGACTGTTCCAACCGAGTCGCTTTTTTGTTTTGCGTCATTCTGTTCCATCACAAATCGGATGAAAAAATCTTCCAGAGTCTTGGTCGGTCCCGGAAGATGGAGCCTCTGCCTGACCCTTGCGTTGTCGCGCCTGACCGTGTACAGAAGATAGAAGTCCCGATAGTCAAGGCTTACATCGGTCTTCACACGCTCGCCAAGATATGAGGAAACCTCGTCACGCCCAATCGCCTTCACACCCTGCTCGCGGAGAATCGAACGCAGGCGCAGAATCTGCTCGTATGAAAGCCCGAACAAAAATTCCTCCATCGCCTGTGAAACTTCCTGGTCGCCCAGACGCTGCTTTATGAACTGGTTCCACTGGGCACCCATCTGTATGCTCACAAGAAGAAGCTCGCTTGTCCCCATCATTGTTCCGAATGCGGGTGCGAGAGTTCGTCTTGCGTTCCATACCGACTGAAGAACCGGCGCAATGTCGTTGATTGTCTGGTCCGAGCGGTGTTCCCAAAGTATAATCAGGGAGTTCGCCAGCTGTCTTCTAAGGTCCATCGAAAGGGTCTTGTCCTTCATCAGGTTCAGATAGACATCCTCCGCCATCAATGTGAACATCATGCTGACGGTTTCATCGTTGTAGGCCTTCGCCTCGTTTTCGTCCATCTGTGCAAAATTTTTTGCCAGCTTGTACATTGAGAAGAAGGTGTGGATTTTTGTTACAAGAAATCCCTTGCCCAGAGCGGCCTTTGATGGCATATGGAGAAGGGTGTCGCCGTCTTCCTGATAGGAGATGATGCTTTCCACCAGCGCGCCCGGGGTTCTCACTGATGTGTTCAGGTTTGTCCTCTGCAAAAGCGACGGGAAATTTGCGATTGCGGTCGCAAGTTTTTTCAAATCCTTCAGCCTTTGGTCCAAAATCTCCAGACGGTCGGGAGCGGTGGTCTTCAGTTTTGCCCGAAGTTTCTGGACCAGCTCCTCCTGGTACGCCGAAAGAACTGTCAGCCCGATGTTCTCAGGACTGATGTCCGCCTCGGCTTTTTCCTCCGCATCAAAGAACGACTCTATGCTTACGGGAGTAAATTCAAAAACTTTTTTTTCGTCAATATCATCCATAGCTTACCTTACAGTGTACACCCAATGACATTTTTTTTCTATAGTCTTGGGCAAATCCGCTCAGTTTGGAATGATTATGCAGTCGATTTCCACTCCCATGTCCTTTGCCATCGAGTAAACCAGGTCCCTGGTGATTTTTTTGCTCCCCTTTGGAACAGGATGTGGCTCGGCATCCCCAATCAGCACGATGACCTTCTTTGCCGGTGTCCGCCAGTCAAAATAGTTCATTGAGGCATAGAGAGCCTCGTATACTGCCTCGGGAACGTCTCCACCCTCGTTTCCCTTGATTGCGATTGCCTTTATGCTCTGTCCAAATGTCTCCGCGCTGTCGGTGAAGTCCGAAACCTTTACTGGCAGCCCGTCGTGGTTGTAGTTATCCGAATAGTCCCTGTAGCACACAAGGCCAAGCCTTATGCTCTTGTAGCTGGACATCTCCTTTTGGAGCTCGGGAACCCATGTCTTTTTGAGCGTCTCTATGTCGTCGTTCATGCTTCCCGTCGTGTCGATTGCGAATACAACGTCAAGCGCAAGCCTGTCCTTGTTTCTTCCCACGACTGTGTTGATTTCTTCCCCAAGATATTCTGGACCCTTTGAGTAGAGAGTGACTCCGCCGCCTGTCTTTGATATGTCCGAAAATGTTTCCGCGGTCTCCTGGCTGTATCTGTCGCTAAGGTCAACGTCCTCCTCGCTCCATGGGTTTGAGTCACTTTTGTCCTCGGTGGTTCCCGTGGCTGGAAGACTGTCGGAGTAGGCGAACATAAAGGGATTGTCCCTCCACTGTCCATCGTAGTCGCCGTATTTTTTTTCAAAGGTCCTTATGTTGATGAATGTTCCCTCGGCTATGTCCGTTGTTCCGCTCCTTCCCCATGGATACCCCCATTCCATTGTGTGCGGTATATATATAAGAAAACATTCCCCAAGATTGGGATGCTTTGTCGGCGTGGATGAAATCAGGCTGTATCGAGAGTATTTTGATTCCAGTTTCTTTCCGTCCAGATAGCGGATTTCGTCACCGTTTATGGAGTTGTATTCCTTTGCGCGGAATGCGTAGTTGGTCCTTTTTCCTTCCGGGTCCTTGAGCGTTTCAACCAGCATTACGGAATTCACGCCCTCCTTTCTGCGGATGTAAAGATTGAATCCGTCCGTGGATGTGCCCTTCGATTTTCCGGAGCTTCTTTCGATAAGGATGTCGTCCCTTGTTATGAGCAGATTTTCATGCAGCTGTTCGACTGTAAGTTTTTTTGCTGAAGTCTGTGCGGAAACTGTTGTCGCTGAAAAAGCCAGAGCCGCCGCAATAAGGATTTTAAGATTACGAATCATGTTCCACCCCCTTCTGACTTTTTCGGCAAAATGGGAGAGCGCCTAAAGCCTGTAAAAAGAGGGTGGAGATTTTGGACTTTTTAGAACGCCGGTGGTATGAAGTCTATGGCCGTTGTCTCGTCGAATCCGTACATCAGGTTCATGTTTTCAACAGCCTGTCCGGCAGCCCCCTTAACCATGTTGTCAAGGCAGCTCACAATCTCAAGCATCTTTCCGCCGTCCACAAGGTAAACCTGCATGTCGCAGTAGTTGCTGTAGCGGACGACCCTCT
>DGGQ01000172.1:4199-9776 GCA_002392275.1 Treponema sp. UBA3870 | reverse complement strand
GGGAAGCACCCTCACGAAAGGCTCGTTTTTGTAGAAGTCCGTGTAGATTTCGCGGATTTTTGCAAGAGGATTCTCGCCCTTGATTTTTTCAAGTCCCTCGTCGGAGAGCGGAGCGTAGATTGTGCTGAGTATTCCCCTGTTCTGCGGAAGAAGGGGGGGGGTGAAGACAATGTTCACGTCCTTTCCCGCAATCAGCGAGCAGTTCCTCTGGATTTCGCTCTGGTGCCTGTGCTTTCCCACGTTGTACGCGCTGAAACTTTCGCCGCACTCGCAGAACTGGTTTTTCATGCTCGGATTCCGACCCGCGCCGGTGATTCCGCTTTTTGAGTCAACAATAATGCATCCGGTCTGGAGAAGCGAATTCTTTAAAGCCGGCATCAACGCAAGAGTCGCGCTTGTGACGTAGCATCCCGGGTTTCCAATGATTCTTGCCTTTTTGATTTCGTCCCTGTTCATTTCGGGCGAACCATAGACGGATTCCTTGTGCACCTCCGGGAAGTCCCATGTCTTTTTGTACCAGGTCTTGAATGTCTCCTCGTCCATCCCGTAGCGGAAATCGGCGGAAAGGTCTATGAGTTTTTTGCCGTTCTTGACACAGTAGTCCGCATATTGCTCGGCGATTCCATGTGGAAGGGCTGTAAAGAGTATGTCGGATTTTTCCTTAACCTCGTCGGCGGTGAGAAGTTTTCCGTCGCATTTTTCACCAAGCTGCCCCCGGAGATTCTGGTAGACGTCGAAAATGTTCTGTCCCTCGAAGCTTACGGAGCTTACAAAAATCTTTTCCACCTGGGGATGCCTTAGAAGAATCCTGAAAAGCTCCACCCCAGCGTAACCTGTCGCGCCAATAATTCCAGCCTTAATCACTTTTGCCTCCACGTAACCTTGCGGTCCCTTGTATGTTTTTCCTTTAGCGGTTGTCCGCCCATAATGTTAAAGGAAGGTATGTATCAATTCGCTAAAAAATGATACAGTAGAGAAATGAAATATTCAAGATTTACACTAAAAAATGTTTTTTATTCCGCAGTCATGGCCGTGTCCACCTTTGCGGTGGTTTCATGTTCGTCCATCCCCGAGTCCGTTCCCGATGATGACCGCGAAATTGTCCAGCTTGCCCAGGATGCCGCCGACGGTGGTAACTATGAGCTTGCCAAGTGGTACTACAGCCAGCTGCTTGAAAAATATCCCGACGACTCAAAAATCTACGTGGAGGCCAACTTCGAGATTGCGCATCTGGATATAAAGAAGAAAAAATATGAAGCGGCGGTCCCCCGTCTGAACGAGATAGTCTACATCTACGAAAATGTTCCGGTCGGATATCTCCCAAGCCAGTACAAAAAGCTCGCCGAAAATGATTTGAAGAAAATCCCGGAGGAGGCTCTTTCCAAAATCAACGAGAAGATTGAAAGCGAGAAGGCAAAGAAAATCAGGGAGGAAGGTGAGAGCCAGGTCAAGACTCCTAATTCCGAAGACGATGACGACGAATACGACTTCCCGGATTTTGACGAGTAGATAGCAGAATGAAAGTCTACAGGATTCCAGAGCAGCTTGACACTCTTGTTTTTGACATAGACGGAACGCTCTACACAAATCCGCTGTATGTTTTTGAGCAGGTGGACGCGCAGGTAAGGCATTTCGCCCATGTCACGGGGGTGTCCGAAAAAAAAGCGCGCTGGCAAATCCACAGGTACAGAAAAACCTGGAGCGAGCAGAACGGTGGAAAAAAGATTAGCCTTGGGAACACTCTTGTTGCTTTCGGCATTCCGATTGAGGAGAGCATAAGATGGCGCAACACGCTTCTGGAACCTGCCCGCTATTTGAAAAGGGACGAAAAACTTAGGGCCGCCATTGAAAAACTTGGGTCCACCTACAAAATGGTCTGTGTTACGAACAATCCCGTTGTGGCCGCAAAAAAGACTCTCGCCGCAATTGGTGTGGACGACCTTCTTCCTGATGTGGTTGGCCTTGACACATGCAACAAATCAAAACCCTCGCGGGAGCCTCTGGACGTGGCGATGAAAATATCTGGAAGCGAATACGGGAACTGCCTTTCGGTCGGCGACAGATACGACATCGACCTTGCCCTGCCGCTTGAACTTGGGATGGGAGGAATCCTTGTTGATGGCGCGGAAGACATCTACGGTCTTTTTGAAGTGCTTGAAAAATCTTCATAAAAAAACCTCCCGAAGCATTTTGCCCCAGAAGGTTTTTGAAGTACAAGTCCAAGATTAATACTTTGAATCGTGTGATCTGTGGTTTTTCTTCATCAGTTTGCGCTGAAGAGTCTTGTTCTTGCGGTTCAAGATTGTGGACGGCTTTTCATAGTACTCGCGCTTTTTGAACTCACGGATGATACCTTCCTTTTCAACCATTCTCTTGAAACGTTTGATAGCCTTTTCCAGGTTCTCATTGTCATCAACATTGATTGTTGCCATTCTTGTTTTCACCTTCCTTTCCAGCGAAATATCACAGGGTCTACAGTATGATGGATTTTCAAAACTTTTTCAAGTGCGAAACAAAAATTTTTATCCAGCGGTAGCTCCAGCGGAAAACCATGTCCTACACCCTGTCGTATGACGAGTCAATGTTGAGCTGCGTACGGTATTTTGCCACAGTGCGCCGTGCGATTTTTATTCCACGTTCCTCAAGCATGTCGGAGATTTTTTGGTCGCTCAGTTTTTTCTTGTCGTCCTTATGCTCTTCAAGAATTTTTTTGATTTCAAGCTGAACGTTGTCGCGGCTAAGATTTTTTTGTCCATCGTCCGAAACTGTGGCCCCTGATGGTGTGCTGACCGAATTTTCAAAAAAATATTTCAGCGGATAGACCGAGCCGTTGTACTGTAGATACTTTCCGTTCGCCATTCTGGAGATGGTGCTTTCCGAAACACCGACAGTCTGTGCCAAATCCCTTAGCCTCATTGGAACCAGATGGCCGGCTCCCTTTTCAAAAAACTCGTGCTGGATTCTGACAATCTCCCATGCGGATTTTTCGATTGTGTTTTTTCTGTTCTCAAGCATTGCGACAAAATCTTCGGCGGCCTTTATTTTTTCTTTAAGATCCTTTTCGTTTGCTCCATTTTTTTGAATTTCCGGGGCGATTGATACGGCTGGGATTTTTGAGTTCTCGATTCTGATTTTCCAAAATCGATTTCCGGTTTTGAGGATTCCCTTTTCCCTCAGTTTTTTTTCCAGCGCGGGGTCCACAAGGTCGGCGTCCAGATTTTTTGTCTCGACTTCGCTCACATAAATGTCGGGGCTTACAAGGTGTACTTCTTCTGTCGAAAATCTTGATGCCGGAAACGGAGTCAGCGTCCTGATGAAATCAATTGAAGCCTGGACATCATCCTCGGTCAAATCAAGGGAAAGAAATTTTTTTTCCTCCTCCCCAAGTCCAAACATGTTCCGTCTGCTTTCAAAAAAGTTCTGCAATTTTTTCAATGCCCTTGACGGTGCTGGTGGATTTATAAAATCAAGATGCCCGTCCAGAATGAAAAGCGAAAGTTCATCCGCCTCTGGGTTTTGTCTTGCCTGGACCAGAAGAGTCTCCTCAACATTTTTTGTGCATACCCCCACCGGGTCCATCGACTGAATCAGCTTCATGCATTTTTTCAGCACAAGGACATTTTCGCCCGGGTTCGATTTGTCAAGAAGGGTCTCTGGTTCAAGAATGTGGTGGCCGTGTGAATCAAGATTTTGAATCAGTTTTTCGCCGACGGAAATTTCTGTGGCATCCAGACGTTCCATGTGCAGCTGGTGTAGCAGGTGTTCCCTTAGTGATTCTCGGAAATCCTCTTTCTGTTCGATTATCGCCTGGAATGCGTCGCTTGATTTTTGCGCGGCCTGTGAAATCCGGGAGGAGCTTTTGATTTTGTTCTGCGCCGCATCCGAAATGCCGTCGTCAATCACCAGCACCGGGTTTTCGTTCGCCGCTTTCGCAATTTCGTCCCGCAGATTGTCCGTGTCCATTGAAAGAATTTTCAGGGCATGAATCTGCATCTGGCTCATCACCTGAACCTGAGTCTGTTTCTGCGACTGTACCTGCGAAAAAAAATCACCCATGTGTACATTATAGCACATTTTTTGATTTCGCTATATACTTTTATTTATGAAAGATTTTAGCGAGTTTGGAATTGAGCTGCCGGAGATTTTGCTGCCGGCGAAAAAAGATTTGTCGTCCTGGAGTGTGATTGCGTGCGACCAGTACACACAGGATTTGGATTACTGGAAAAAAGTTGCGGACAGGGTTGGAAAAAATCCCTCCACGCTGAACCTGATTTTGCCGGAGGTCTATCTTTCATCCCCAGACAGAAAGGAGAGGATAGAAAAAATCCGTGGGGACATGGAAAAGTATCTTTCGGACGGAACTTTTGCTCCTGCGGAAAAAGAATTTGTCTATGTGGAACGCACTACCGCCTATGGAAGGGTTAGGAAGGGGCTTGTGGTTGCCCTTGATCTTGAAAGCTATGAGTGGAAGCCAATGTCCAGAGCTCTTGTCCGTGCAACCGAGGCGACCATCGTTGAACGCATCCCGCCCAGAAAAGAAATCCGTCGCGGAGCCCCTGTCGAAAGTCCCCACATAATGCTTCTTGTGAACGACCCCGGACACATTCTGATTGAGGCTGCGGGGCTTCTTGCAAAAAAGTCCTCCCCAATCTACGATGGTGACTTGATGATGGATGCGGGACACATTTCGGGATGGTCGGTAAAATCTGATGAGGCCCTGGAAAAAATCCATTCCGCCCTGGAGAGTCTGAAAAAATCCGGGAGCGAAAGTGATGGAAGTGCTTTCTTGTTTGCTGTGGGAGACGGAAACCATTCTCTTGCAACGGCAAAGGCAGTCTGGGATGAATACAAAAAGGAGCTTTCCGAAAAAGGACTGTCCCCTGATGAAATAAAAAAATCTCCGGTCCGCTACGCGCTTGTGGAGCTTGTGAACATCTATGACGAGGGGCTTACGTTCGAGCCAATCCACCGTGTCATGTTTGGTGGAGATTCCGGGGAGCTTGTTTCGTTTGTGCAGAAAAATCTTGGGGGAACTGTTTCCGAGTGTGAATCAGAAAAGGAACTGGACGACAGGGTGAAAAAATCTTCCGCGGCGTTTGGATTTGTTTTTACGTCGGAGGGAAAAAATCGTTACGTCTGTCTTGAAACTCCTGTGAAGGAGCTTGCGGTCTCCCGTCTACAGCCGGTCCTTGATGATTATATTATGGAAGAAAAAAAATCAGGCAGGGAAATTGAAATTGACTACATCCACGGCAGCGACGAAGTTTTCAGGCTCGGAAAAAAGGATGGCGCAATCTCCATTCTGCTTCCACCAATCGCGAAGGACTCATTTTTTGCGACAATAGGAACCCGCGGACCGCTTCCAAGAAAAAGTTTCAGCATGGGAGAGGCGAGCGAAAAACGCTTCTATCTGGAGTGCAGGAAACTGTTCTGACAATTCTTCCCCCGGGGCAAAAAAAATATATGAATTTTGTTCCGGGGGTGTTGACAAAAAATGATGAAATCTATATTATAAAATCCATCACTACAAAGCAATGCTCCTTTAGCTCAGCTGGTAGAGCAACGGACTGTTAATCC
>DGGQ01000172.1:0-4145 GCA_002392275.1 Treponema sp. UBA3870 | reverse complement strand
GTGTGTCGCTGGTTCAAGCCCAGCAAGGGGCGTTTTAAGACCTTTGGTTTTTCCGGAGGTCTTTTTTTTGTTTTCTGTTCCGAAGAAAACTGTGTGGAAAAATCTCCGGGACTGTGATAGAATCTATAGGCAAGTTCTAAGAACTTTCTTTTGAGATTTTTTAGAGTCTGCCGTCAGGTTTAAAAGCCCGAAATTACGTGCTTTTGAACATTGTATTTTCAAAGTTACCTCTGAACTGATGCGTAGCTTCAAGTTTTTCGAGGTTCCCTATAGAAAAAAATTGTTGAAAATCATTTGGCATCATTTGTTGGCTTATTAAGTATGGGGCGGTTTCTGCGATGGAATTTCTGAGAAGTCATCAGCTTGACATAATGTTGATTTTGATTGGAATCTGCGGCATACAGGCTTTGTTTGTTATGCTTTCAAAGACGCTTTCCAGAAAAAGAAAATGCGCACTTTTTTCGCTTGAGATGAGCGCGATGCTTCTGTTGATTTTTGACCGCTTTGCGTACATCTTCCGGGGCGACGTGAGCCAGCTTGGGTTCTGGATGGTCAGAATCAGCAACTTTCTTGTGTTCTTTTTTTCAATCACCATACTCTATGCGTTCAACTCCTACCACATCGATTTGGTCAGAAACGAGGGCGGGGTAAAAAACTGTCCAGTGACTCTCAGAATCTGCAAGGTGCTTACATTTCTTGGAATTGTCCTGCTGGTTGTCTCTCAGTTTACAAATCTATATTACAGCTTTGACGAGCATAACTGCTACGCGCGTGGAAAATGGATTGCGCTGAGCTATGTCTGTCCGATTGGAATGCTCCTTTTGCAGCTCATTGAGGTTCTGAGGGATTTCAAGAGGCTGAGAAAACTGATTGTCGTTCCGCTTCTGTTTTTTACGATTTTGCCGGTCATAGCTACAATACTCCAGATGTTCATGTACGGAATTTCGCTTACGAATATTGCGAGCTGTGGCATGGTCATCATGATTTACATCTTCAGTCTCATCGATTTGAACGACACTGCTGGAAAAGCCAAGGCACGTGAGATTGAACTGCTGAAGGAAGAGCAGAAAAAAATGGGGGAACTGTTTGAACAGACCGCCACGGCACTTGCGAATGCGATTGATGCCAAGGACAAGTACACCCACGGTCATTCGATGAGGGTAGCCGAGTATTCCCAGAGGATTGCAAGGTACGCAGGGCGTGATGAGAAATTCTGTTCCGAGGTCTATTTTGCAGGTCTTCTGCATGACGTTGGAAAAATTGGTGTCCCGGTGGATATAATCAACAAGGACGGAAAACTTACTGACGAAGAGTATGCGGAAATCAAAAAGCATCCAATAATCGGAAGGCAGATTCTGTCCAGCATCAGCAGGTCCCCATATCTTTCGATCGGCGCGAACTATCACCACGAGCGTTACGACGGACGGGGCTATCCTGATGGACTCAAGGGGGACGACATCCCGGATATTGCCAGAATTATTGCCGTTGCCGATGCCTACGATGCCATGACATCAAAACGAAGCTACCGTGACCCCATTCCGCAGCACAAGGTCCGCGAGGAGATTGTAAAGGGGATTGGCTACCAGTTTGACCCGGAGTTTGCGAAGATAATGCTCCACCTGATTGACGTTGACACCGAGTACCAGATGAAGGAGCGGGAGCAGGTCCAGGAGCTTGCCGGAAAAAATATTCTTGAGTGCGACGGGAACCGTTCGAGTTTTTCGGAGGGACTCAGGCTTACCGAGAACATCTCTAGATTCAGAATGCGGTGCAGGTCGCAGGATGGATTCAACCCGGCGGATTCCGTTTTTTCGCTCATTCTTTTTGACTCTCTTGATGGAAGAATCCACATTGGGGACGACCAGGAAAAGGAGATGGTCTACACCGAGTTTGCTGAAATTCATTTTGACGGAAGCTCGCTGAAAAAGGATGCCAGAAAAATCCAATCCAGCATCAAGAAGGAGAGGGACGGATGGAACGGCATGTACAGGGATGGAATCGATTTTGAGGGAGAGGCCGTTAAGTTCAAGGACCACGTTCAGATTAGGATTTCATGCGCATACCAGACAGCCACGGTTACGGTTGCACTTCGGGACAGCTCCAGATTTACATACATGAGTCTCACCGGCGCGCACTGTGTCTTTTCGAATGTGGAGTTCATCAAGACGGAGGATGGCATTGGTCCTGGCTACATCACGCGGATTGCGGACGAGGTTAGCTACATAGACGGTCCTGCGGGCGACATTCCGAATGTGCAGGTCAATGGATGGAAAACATCCGCGTCCCAGGCTGTCCCGATTGTTGATGGAATGACAATCAGCTTCCATTCAAAGAGTCTTCCGACCGCACGTCTTATATGGCATTGTCCGTTTGTCACGATTTTCTATTCGGACGACAAAATTCCGGACGGAAAAAATTACTGCGAGTTTGTCTGTGTGCGATTTGACGGCGAGAACTGGGAAGGAACGAATGTGGCGGACAACAGCATCCTTATCAACAAGACCGACGATTTTGAGAACTGGCAGAAATGGAAGGAGCTGAACAAGGCTGGGCTGGACTGTACCGTGAAACTCCGCAGGCAGGGAAAGAAGATAACGCTTGTGACGGAGAACGGTGGAATAGCAATCAGGAGTGTAACGACAGTCAAGGTTGAGACCCCTGAAATCTACGTCGCTCTTACGGGAGACCAGTGCGCAATCACGAACATAAGGATAAGGCAAGCTCTAAAAACTCTCTTTTGAGATTTTTTTTAGAACTTGCTGTCGAGTTTAAAAGCTCGAAATTACGTGCTTTTAAACATCGCATTTTCAGAGTTACTTCGAAAAACTAAAGTTTTTCGAGGTTCCCATAAAATAAATTTTGCCAGGTCCTTAAATTTGTGAAGGAATTGCATATAAAAAATCAATGTAGACAAATAATTTTTTATAAATTAGACTTTGAAAACCAGCATGAAAATGTTGAGAAACAGGAGCAATTATGAACTACGGCTACTTTGATGACGAAAAAAAAGAATACGTCGTCACCCGTCCTGACACTCCACAGTCTTGGAGCAATTATCTTGGATCCACTGAATACGGAGCGGTAATCACGAACAATGCCGGTGGATATGGTTTTTACAAATCCGGTGCGCGCGGTAGATTCATGCGCCTGCGTTTCAATGCAGTCCCGATGGATCAGCCCGGACGCTATTTCTATATCCGCGACAATGAGAGCAAGGATTATTGGTCAGCTTCATGGCAGCCTGTGGGAAAGCCCCTTGACCAGTTTAAGTCGGAGTGCCGCCACGGTACGGCATACACAAAAATCACTTCGGAATACAGCGGCATAAAATCAGAGGCGACTTATTATGTTCCGCTTGGACAGATTTTCGAATACTGGAGACTCAAGCTCACAAACCAGAGCGGCAAGGCCAGAAAACTTTCCGCGTTCAGCTACTGCGAGTTTACTAACCAGTGGATGACCGAACAGGACCAGGTTAACCTCCAGTATTCCCTTTTCATTGCGAAGGGTGACTACAAGGACGGAATCATCGGGCTTTCAAGCGAGGACAAGCTTCTTCGACAGCGTAAGGATTTTGAGACCAACGACATACAGATGAACGAATGGATGGCTCTTGCGGGCGCCCCTGTTTCTGGATATGACACCGACCGCGCAAGTTTTATTGGAACCTACGGAAGCTATGAAAAGCCCCAGGCCGTAATCAATGGAAAGAGCGGAAATTCCTTGGCCTATGGTGATTCCGCATGCGGCTCCCTTTCATGCGACATAGAGCTTGCCCCCGGCGAGTCAAAGGAGATTATAATCCTTGTTGGAATCGGCGACATGGAAGTTCGTGGAAGAAAAGTCCTTGCCGAATACGGAAACGTTAAGCGTGCGGACGAGGAACTTGACAAGCTGATTAAAAACTGGCACTCAAAGCTTGACAGCTTCATTGCGGAAACCCCGGATGCCGACATCAACCACACGGTGAACATGTGGGGACTCTACAACTGTCTGATTACTTTCGCATGGTCACGTGCAGCATCCCTTGTTTACAATGGCGAGCGCGACGGTCTTGGATTCCGCGATTCAGTTCAGGACATACTTGGTGTTTCAGCCGCAATCCCGGATGTTGCCGAGGAAAGAATGTACCGCATGTTGAGCGG
>DGGQ01000140.1 GCA_002392275.1 Treponema sp. UBA3870 | reverse complement strand
TTCGGCCCTCTGACAGACAGCAAAAACGGCAAACACGAAAAGTCCCATGGAATTTAGCTCCGTGGGATTTTTTTTGCCCGAACCCGTTCATTTTCCTCCATTTTTCCTTCAATAGATGGCCATATTCTTACGATTATCTTATAGATGGAGAAGCCATAGTCCATGAAGGAAATTGATTTTTTGTCGAACGAAATTTACAGGCGGTATGGATCCGTGACCAGAGCCAGGGGACCTTTTCTCTATACCGCAAAAAACCAGCGTCTTGTGGACATGTTCCAGGAAAACGGACGCGCAATCCTTGGCTGGGGCGGCGGAACCGCCTTCACGATGCTGAAAAACGCATTGAGCCGTGGGGCGACTGGAAGCTACCATACAGATTTTTCACACAGACTGAAAAAAGCCGTGTCCACCCTTCTTGGATCGGAACGCAAAATCTATGTGTTCTCGGACAAAAAAAATGCTATGGAAGCCGGACTGAGCCTATGCGAAAACGGGACATCCGTATACAAGCCATGGTCGGACGCATCCGTTGAATGGACAACAGTTTCCGCCGTAATTCTGGAGCCACCGCTTCCATGGACAGCAGGAATCTACATTCTCGCCGTGGAGGACAGTCTGGACATGGAAATCAGGCTCGCAAAAATCCAGGACACATTCCACACGGTCTACCTGCCATCGCCAATAGAGGCCGCGGCCACAAGGGCAATCTACAATCTAATTCAGGCACTAAAGGAAAGGGAGGAGAAGGACTGGTTCATCTACGACAAGGCCCTGATTCCTTACTGGGAAAGACGGGGACCATACCTGTACATCAGACAGGAAGCAATCAGCAGGGAAGATTTTCCGGGATTCCTCTGCCACTGCCTTGACTGCGGGATTGTAATAAACCCATTGTACAGCGGAGCGAGCATAGTTCCGTTCGGCGCGGACAGGGGAGTTTTCACCAAACTGATAAAAAACCCGTTCAAGCCGTCCGATAATTGACACATGACACAGCCGCAACTTATTCTCTATATAATCAAGCTGGTCCTTGGTGGACTTGCCGCATTTTTTTCAATAATACTCTGGAGCAGAACAAGGGATCCAGCTTGGATGTGCCTTGTGGCTGGAACCGTAATTGGATACGCTGGAACAGTCTACAACATGCTAATCGATTTCGGGGTGGCCATGACGACAACGGTGACTGTATTCGGCATTCCCCTGACGACCCTTCTTTTCACAACCGTCCCCCCCCTGCTCTTCATAATCGCCTTCATACTGATGATACGCAGGAATAAATAATCCATCTGGAAGGGGGAAGCCTCCCCCTGCGCCTCATCTAAAGAATCGGCTACCCCCTCTGCGGGATAGCACCATTTTTTTTGCCCGCCGCCGCTACACGCCGCCGGAAACTCTTCCCCATGCCCGCAACGCCCATTGGACATGAGTTTTTGCGGTTTTCCGCAAGGCGGAAAATGGGAGCGTTCGCGACCAAGCAAAAACTCGAAGAGCAAGCGCCAGCTTGCGACATGCCCGCAATGCCCATGACACGCAAGTTTTTGTGTTTTTCCGCAAAGCGGAAAATGCGAGCCGTCGCGAGCAAACAAAAACTTGAAGAGCAAGCAAAGCTTGCGACCAACGCCCATAAGACATGAGTTTTTGAGTTTTTTTAAGAAAAAAAATATTAAAAATTTTCTTGCCAAGTAAAAAATTCCGTGCTAGAATTTAATCAAGTTGATGGAGAAGGATTTCAAAATCAACATGGCGGACTGCGTATGCGGACCGGGGATAAACTGCTTCCACAGGAGGTTTTCATGGCTAAACAACAGAGGACCATTGGAGTGTTTGTCGTTCAGCTGGCGTTGGCGGTGTACCTTATCATAACGGGTCTTTGTCTTGTAACACCACTGGGAAAAAGCATTTCAAGCGAAGAAATCAGGGCTGTCGCGAATCTTTTCAATAATGCGAATCTCGCGAAAGTTATAAGCATCATAGTCGGGGTTGTACTTATTGCCTGCGGAGTCATGTTCGCAATCAAGGCGTTGATTACAGACCTTGGCAAAATTGACGACCTTTTCAAGTACATTACACTGATTATCTGGATTGTCGTTACTGTAATCACACTAATCAGCTGTTTCGATGACTTCAAGAAAGGAGCTGCCCTGCACTGGCTTTTGGTTCTAGCAAAGAACGCCCTCATAATCGGTGGCATTTTGACAATCAAGAACGGAAAATAGCAGTACTGACACAACACAAACCAAAAGGACCCTGGAGATTAGCCGTCTTCGGGGTCTTTTCTTTTTCCACCGACGGACTGTAGCTCGGCAAAAAAACAATCCGCAAGGCTTCTTTCCAGACTCCTTCCAAGCCATTCGCTCTCAAGCCTCAAAAAAGCGTCCCTGCTGATATTCTTTGCGCCATATCTCGCCATATTGTCCGTGTAGACCTGGCAGTCAATCATCTTTCCACCAGAAGCCGCGAAAGCCTTTGCAAAAATGACGAACGCCGATTTTGACGAGTCGGGCGACAGAGTGAACATGCTCTCCCCAAAAAAGACCGAGCCTATCAGAACGCCATAGAATCCGCCACAGAGTTTTCCCCTGTCCCAGACCTCAAAGCTGTGAGCGAATCCCTTTTCATGGAACGCGCTGTACGCGTCAACAATTTTCTGTCCAATCCATGTTCCGTCCTGCCCCTTCCTTGTCATCCTGCGGCACCCCTCAATCACGCCGGAAAAATCCCTGTCCATCGTGTAGCTGTAGGGAGTATGCTTCAAAAATTTTTCCATGGACTTTCCAATGTGCAGGTCCTTCATCTGTAGGCAGAAACGCGGCTCCGGGCTGTACCAAACGACAGGCTCCCCCTCATCCTCGCTGAACCACGGGAACACCCCCTGCATGTAGCCCGAAAAAAGAAGCTGGAGCGGCAAAACCTCCGTCACAAGACAGATTCCCCTGCGGCTCGGTTTCGGAAATTCCAGAATAAAGCTTGGGTCCAGCTCGTCATTTTCCATCGGACTTTTTCTCCGGGAACGCAAACACAATTTTTTCCTCGCCAGACTCCGACACCACATCTACGCTCACGGTCCCGCCATGCTCAAGCCTTCCGAAAAGAACCTCGTCAACAAGCGGTGTCGCCACAAGGTTTTCGGCGGTCCGGGCTATGTTCCTCGCTCCAAATTCCCTGCTGTAGCCTTTTTCCGAAATAAAATCCACGGTCCTGCGGCTGAATGTCATGCGTATTTTTTTTGCGGAAAGCCTTGCCGCAATCTTTTTCAGCTCCTTTTTCGCTATGTCGCAGACAATCTTTTGGTCCAGCTGTGAAAATGGGACCACTGCATCAAGACGGTTCCTAAATTCCGGGGAAAAGGCCTCCTCCACCGCACGCATGACTGTCGCCGTGTCATTTTTGGGCGACGGTATGCCGGAAGAAAAACCTACGGACCCCTTCCCCATTTCCCTTGCACCGGCGTTGCTCGTCATTATGATTATGCAGTTCCTGAAATCCGCCTTCTGACCCTTTGCGTCTGTCAAAGTTCCGTAGTCCATAACCTGGAGGAGTATATTGAAAATATCAGGATGTGCCTTTTCGATTTCGTCCAGAAGAATTATCGAGTGGGGCCTCATCCGGACGGCGGAAGTCAAAAGTCCACCCTCCTCAAATCCGACATAGCCAGGCGGGGAACCAATCAGGCGGCTGACGGTGTGCTTCTCCTGGTACTCGCTCATGTCGATTCGGACAAGGTTTTCCTTAAGCTCGGACGCAAGAACCTTTGTAAGCTCCGTTTTTCCTACACCGGTGGGTCCAACAAAAAGAAACGCAGCCTCGGGACGCTCTGTGTCGCGATAGCCGGCTCTGGATTTTTTTACGCTCGAAACAACAAGGGATACCGCGGCATCCTGTCCAAAAATCTGTGAGAGAATGTTTTTTTCAAGGACGCGAAGCCTTTCACCCTCGCCCACATCCACATCCTCGACAGGGACACGGGCAATCTTCGACGCGACCTTTTTGACTGTATCCATGCTGACAGGAACCAGTTTCTTAGTTTCCACAAAACCAAGCTCGCTCCGGTGGATTTTTGTGTAGGACCCTGCCTCGTCAATCAAATCAATCGCCTTGTCGGGAAGATTACGGTCGGGGAGCAGCCGCATTGAAAGGTCCAGCGCGCAGCCAAGAACTTCCTTTGAGTATTTCACCCCATGGAATCCACCGTACTTTGGAGCAAGCCCCTGAAGGATTTTTAGCGCCTCATTTCTGGACGGCTCGGAAATCTCAATCACCTGGAAACGTCTTACAAGCGCCCTGTCCTTTTCAAAAAACTTTTTGTAGTCGTCGGGGGTTGTCGCACCAATGCAGCGGATTTTCCCGGACGCAAGAAGCGGTTTCAAAAAACTTGCGGCATCAAGGCATCCTTCGGACACAGCGCCCGCGCCAACAATCGTGTGTATTTCATCAATAAAAAGAATGGACCTCTCCTTTTTCAGAATCTCGTCGCAGACTTTTTTCATGCGCTCCTCGAATTCTCCACGGTAT
>DGGQ01000218.1 GCA_002392275.1 Treponema sp. UBA3870 | reverse complement strand
TGTTGACGACGGTTTCTGCTCGACAATCGGTGTTTCGGTGGTCTTTGGCACTACGGCAACAACTTCTTTTCTTCCAAGTTTGTTCGTGTCCACGGATGGCTTTTCTTCCGGCTTGGTCTCCGGGACTGTAGTTATCACAAACGGCAGTGTTTCAGTCTTGGTCTCGGCAACATGAGGCACGGAATCAGTCTTTGGCGTGGTAGTTGTCTGTGCGGTGGACGGTCTTTCCTCAACAATTATACTTGACGATGTATCCGTGACAGGTTTTCCGCCAGTGTTTGTGGATGCAATCAACTGGTAGTCGCTAATCATAACCGGATCGGTGTTATCAAATTTTGTTTCTGGCAGACGAAGCTGTGCAATAAGTCCGGGCAGTTCCTGAACCAGAGTCGCAGGATCATCAAGGGACGCATATCTGTCAGTCGGCACACGGTCATAGGTCTTTGTGTCAACGATTGCAGCATCAGGACGCAGGGCCGAATCGGGATTGGTCATATCTGCTATCTGAGTAAAAAGCTGCTCCGTCTCTGAATCAACAAGTGTTGAGGATGTCGCATCGGAAGTCACAAAACCATTTTCATCCTCACGACTGTTCGCCTCCGCAATCTCCTCGTAGGAACCATCGTTTACAATTCCAGACGAATATTCTCCGCGGTCCCATTTTGTAAGGGTAAGTCTGTCCGCAAGTGAATAACTCCTTCCAGTAGTCTGCTCGAACGCACCAAGATACCTGTATTCATTGGCAAGCTCCGGATTTTTGTTCCGAAGCCAGTCATATGCCAAATCGCACTCGTCGAAATTTTCAAGCTCATATTGACAACGCGCCACACCCAGGATTGCAAGATTGTTCTCTGGCTCCTTCTCCAGAACCTGCCTGTACCATTCAAGGGCAATCTGGAACTGCTTTCGGGCAAAATAGATGTTCGCTGTGTTCAAAAGCGACGGAACATAGCCCTTTCGTCTTGCACGCTTGAACTGGTCATCCGCCTCAACAAAAAGACCGTACTGGCCGTACAGAATTCCAAGCTCGTTGCGAAGCTCCACCGTGTCGTTCATGGCAAGTCTTGCGTTGTACTGCGCCACGATTGGTGAAATCTCCTTTGCAATCCAGTTGTCCATGCTGTGCTGGAAAAGACGTGTCACCACATTTTTATCCGGCAGAGTAAAATTGGCTGTCGCACCCGGAACGCTAACCGGGTCGTAAAGTTTCCAACAGTCCTCCATGGCGTAGAACATTCTGTCGCCCTCGGCTGTGGTACTCCATTCCCTGGCTCCAACCTTCCATGCGCGGCTGAATCCTTCATCGGTAAGGGTAATCTCCAGCGGAATCCATGCCTCTCCATCGCCCTTCATGTCAAAAAGGTTGGATGTATTCATCATGGACTGTCCGGCTTCCTGCATGGTCATACCCGAATCGAACGCAATAAAGATATGCCCCGGAATTGTGATGAACCCGGTCTTGATTCCAACCGCCTCAAAAAGCGAGCAGACCAAAATCGAAATGTCATCGCAGTCTCCACCACGGTATGTCAAAGTCTGGTAGGGGAACTGGAGAAAGTCTATTGAAGCACCGCCAATGTTGTCCGAATACGCAGACGACGGGTCGATTACATAATTGAGTCCAAACTGGTCCAGCGTCTCAAAAATACCCATAGCATACTGGATGTTCTGGGAGACACCGGGATAGTTGTTGCCAAGACTCTCCGGGCGGGCATTGTCACGGACTATTGAACTGATGTATTTTGAAAACCAAAGCGCGGCTGGGTCCTTTGAGGAAACAAAAACAGCGGCTCTTCGGTCGTCGTCCCAGCTCATGGAGTTGCGCCCATAAACCGGAACCACCATTCCGATTTCTTTTTTCTTTTTGCGTCCCAGGTAGGAATATTCTATTATAACTGTAGCCTCAGTGTCAGTCTTTTCCGTCAAGTCAAGCATACGCTCGTTGAAGAAGGCCGTCAGCTCGGCATCAATTGTTTCACCCTTTCCAAGCTTTGGAATCTTTTTGCAGACGTTCGGCTGGTTCATATACTGGCTCTGATAGAACGAGACAGTCACATCCTCAATTGCGGCATCCTCCTGATTCGTGATTCCAACAGTCGCAAAGGCATTGTTCTTGTACCACGAATAAAGAACCGGGAAGACGGGGAGCATTTCGTTGGTCTCCATCTTGATCCGCGAAACATTTGTCATCGCCTCAGTCAGATTCAACGTAACCGCAGCCGTTCCACCAACTTCGGTCATAAGTGGAGTAGGTGTCGCAGCATAATGGCCCACGTTCGCGCCAGCCTCAACCGACACGACCGGATTTATCCTGTATGTAAACGACACACTGATTCCACCCGATGGACCTGTCACCATTCCACCGGATTTTGAACCCATGTATGCACCAGCCTGCGCACTGACGTTTAGACCAAAGCGTTCGTTGAAATTAAAATGGTAGCCCGCACCCGCGTTCACATTCACCAGGTCGATTGGACTCACGTTCGGGAGCGAAAGTCTCTTGTAGTCCGCCTCAAGGAAGAAGTCAAGGTTGTCGCCTTTTCTGTATGTAAGTTTCGCTCCAACACCATAGTCGTAATCAATTCCAAGATTTGAGCCGAAAGCCTTGGACATGCCCGGGATTATGGTCAAAAGAACATTGTCGTTGCTCCAAACAGGGAAGGTTCCAAGGCAGACCATCATTCCAGTGGCGAGGAGTTTCTTTTTCTGATCCTTCTTCTTCTGATTTCTATACTTCTTTGATGATCTTTTCACCGTCACTCCTCCAGCTGTCCCAAGGCCCTGTTCAAGCCCTTAAGTGCGGTAGAATTGTTCGGCTCCGCAGCCAAAGCCCTTTCATACCACATTTTCGCATCCGCGTACCTGCTCTGGACCACGGCAATGTTGCCCAGATTGTTCATGGCCGCCACGGACCCCATACCAGCCGCCTTCTCGTACACAGGTATTGCGCTTGAATATATGCCAGCGCGGACATAAAGAAGCCCCAGCTTGTTCAAAAGGTCCACCGTTATACCCTTTTCTTTAATCTGGTACTGCAGAGCGGCAATCTGCGGACCAAATTCCGTGGTGATGTATCTGGACATGTCGATTTCCACCGCAGCCGTCAAAAGAGTCTCAAGCGGTTTTTCCGTTGAACCAGAGCCGCTGGAGAAAGACACCGCCGGATAGACCGTCCATCCGTCCTGCAATGTGAAGAACGAAACGTCCTCATCATTTTCATAAGCGTCCATTATTTCCGTAATCGCGTTGTACCAGCTGTTGACGAAGCCTTCCCTCAATGTGGACATGGACACAGGAATCCACACGTTTTCATCTATTATAATTGCCCTGTCAGTTCCGTCCAGCATGGAGCCAATCTTGGACTCGGTCTGCTTGACATCAATCAGGACAATAAAATCATCCGTAAGAGGAATATAGCCAGCCTCAATACCGGCAGCCTCAAGCATGGCCATGAACAGAACACCAATGTCATCCACGTCGCCTGATTTATAGAGCATGGTCTGGAACGGATACTGGATATAGTCCAGCAGCTCTCCATCAAGATGGTATTCGGAATACGGGGTGGCGCTGTCAGGCTTGCACTCCACTCCATTAAGCCTTATGCCCTCAAAAAGATACATCGCGAACTGGAGATTGCGGTTGAGCCCAGAACGAAGCTGGTTTCTCGCAACCCCAACAAGATACTTTGAAATCTCCTGGACCGGCGGCGATTTTGCAGAAATGTAGGCGGCGAGAATGGCCGGGTCCATCCAGCGGACCTGGTTCCTATTGTACACCGAAACAATTATAGGCTCAACGCTCTTTATCTTTTTTCCAAGAAGCTCGTACTCTATCACAATTTCGCAGGGAATGTCCCCGGACTCGCTGAACTGCATGATTCTTTCGTTGAAATCGGCAAGAAGCGGCAGCTCCACGGTCTGTCGTTTGTAGAGCTTGTCTATAGTGCCACACAAAAAGTCCGATGCCGTATAGTCCTGCGCCCTGAAGCTTACACGCACATTCTTGATTTCGGCGGACTCGTGGTTTTCCACATAGAGAGTTCCGAACTGGTATTCCTTGTACATTGAGGAAATCAACGGGAAAACCCTGTCGTCCTGTTCGACCGTAACGTTTACGCGGTGGACCATCTCCTCAGTCTCAATCTTAAGTTTCGCACTGATTCCGGCTGTAAATCCCGCAAGCCCCGGCTCACCGAACCATGAGTGCGACTGAAAATCAAACCACGAGACATTGAGTCCCAAAGAAAAATTCGGGTTGATTCTAAACAGCGTGTCAAAATACACCCTGTACCAGGGGGCGTACATAGTGTTTACTGTGTCTCCCATAGAGTTTATGCCCATCGCCGCACCGAACTCCAGACCACCGGCCAGCTCCATTCTTGAACCGGGATAACCAAAGAACTCAATCCTTGCTCCAAGCGGGAAAAACAGCATGACCGGGCTGACACCTTCCTCCAGCCTGTCAAAATTCTTCTTGGGCATCACAAATCCGCCAAGGGCAAGTCCAAGGTTCATAAATTTGTTTACATTTACTCCGGTCTCAAAAAAGGCATTGAATCCAAGTGGAGCATAATAGTCTTCCGCAGAAAGGACAGGAAGCATCGCGCCGGGGGTAAGTTTGAATGAAATCTCATAGGCAGAGACAGGAAAAGCGTAGAACAGACCCAACCCAAGGACTAGCCCCAGGACACAATGAGTCCGCATTCTTTCCGCCACTTTTTGCATAAAACCCCACATTTTTTCTTCCTATCTACTTTATTAAACACCGGTTCTCCATAAAAGTATCGGAAAGATTTCCAAAATCTCCAATCCACGGGAAGCCCCATGTCCGCCGAGACCTTTACAGATAATCCAAATGGAACCTTTTCCCCAAATTCCATTTTGTGAAAAAAGGGGAAACAGGAATCCCCTATTTTCAGACCACGCATATTGTAAATCATTTTTGTAGATTTACACTACCTCTATGGGTAGTTTTTTGCAGTAATTTTTCACAAAAATTATCATTGAACTTAAAAATCTTTTCTATTAAAATGGTGATGATGAAAAAGTTTTTCGCACTTTTTTTGATTTTCACCCACGTCTTCTGTGGCCAAGTTTTTTCAATGGAAATGGACTTCCCAATCTCTGGACTTTTGACCGTATCCGATGAGGCCGTAAAGGTCAGGGCGGAATGGCAGGACTCATGGTTTTTTTGCTCCCCGTTCAAGTACAACCACGGACTTGCCAGAATCGCGGCCATCTTTTCCGAAATCTCCTATATCGATGTCAGCGGAAATCCCGACGGAAACATACTCAAATCCACATACAGAAATCTTGGCGTAAAAGACTCCGACATGGAATTCCATTACGACATCGACTACTCCCTCCCGGTATATGGGACCAACCAGATGGCATTCAGCATTGCGTCAAAAGAAATCAGCGGACCCGGCGGAAGGCGCACACTTGTCTTTCTTGTGATACGCGGGACCCCCTACGAGGCAAGCGAGTGGATTTCAAATCTTGATGTGATGGACGAAAATCTCAGCCAGTCCTACATCCACGATGGATTTTCAAAGTGCGTCGAACAGATTCACAGCTCTCTGATTTACTATCTGCTCAAGCACAGAATCGACCCGGACAGGACCACATTTTTTATAACAGGCCACAGCCGTGGGGCGGCGGCATCAAGTCTCATGGGCGACAAACTGATTTCCGAGGGACTGTTCAGACCGGAAAACATTTTTGTCTACACATTCGCCTGTCCAAATTTTTTGCAGCAGGAAGAAAAGCTGGACAGCGACAAATACGGATTCATCTGGAACATAATCAACGCGGAGGATGCGGTCCCTTCCCTGCCCCCATGCCGTGGAAATTGGCACTTCCAAAAATTCGGACGCAGCAGAACAATAGTCAACCGGTGGAACGTGGACAAAAATCTGTATGACAAAATATACATCCCAAAGATGAACGAATACTACAAAAAGTTTTTGGGCAGGGAATACAGTCCATTCAAAAACGGTCCATTCGTGCAGACACAGTTTTCCAGAATCGTCACGGATTCGTTCAATACAATAGAAGATTATTACAAAAATATTTTCAACATCCCGCAGATTACAAAGAACATGGTCAAATCCATTTTTCCAAAGGACAGGGAGACACATCCCGGAAAATATGTCGAGGGCGAAAACTGGTTTCTTGATTTTTTGAACAACATTACGGACCACTCGATCGAAAGCATTTCCCTATCGCTGACCGACATGCACGCCTGCGAAATGTATCTCGCATGGATTCTCGCGCTTGATGAAAAGGAAGTTTTTTCGGAGCTTGGAAGCTACCAGATTGTGATGGACGGATTCTACGAGTGCGCTGTTTTTGATGAGGACGAAAACCTTGTCGCCCAGATTCTTGACGGCGCAATCCAATATAAAAAAATAAGTCTACCGGTCGCCGCCTCTCCAATTTTAGGAAAGAAACTTGCGGTGGGTCTGCCCGCCAACGAGGACTTCAAAATCGTAATCCACAAACAGAGTCTTGCGCCAACAGTCATCTCGCTGCAGCTGGAACGTTACGACTCGAACGGTGTGCTTGTGTCCACCGAGGAAAAGACCAACGTTTTTGCGCACATCGGGATGGGACTTGAATTCTGCGGTGGAAAAGTTTTTGATTCGGACCCGAAAATCTGCATGGAAAAAATCCACGGCAAGGAACTTGGACAATACATCGAGTCCGGCGGACTTGAGCAGCAGGAAAAATTTTTCGTCTACCCGGAGCTCTTCTTCGATTTGGACAGGCAGATGGGCCTTGGAGTCCATGTCGGCAACCCGAACATCTACCTTAGCCTTTTGACGGTCCAGCCGCTGAACAATTTTTGGAGCGTGCTTGAGCTGTCGCCAGGAGTCGGACACCAGAACGCGGTCTTCGCAAACATCATGCTGGATTCCGAAATCTACACAAGGCTCATCTACGTGTTCCCCGATGTAAAAGGTCATGGTTGGAATTTTGTTCCGTCGCTCAGGTTCACACTATCGTTCAAGCCCCGAAACTATGTCCAGTTTTTTGTTGCAGGAACATTCGATTTCCACATAGGCGGATTCAACGATGGCCCATTCAGCCCACAAATTCGGGACCACCTTGGGGGAATCAATTTGGACACCCCCTTCCAGATAGTCCCGTCACTCAGCTTCGGATTGAAGATTTAGGGAAACACTGAAGGGAACATCGATGGCACACATTATTCAGCGGTTACTTAGTCCTGGTTTTGGCTCTTCTCATGCTGCGACATGATTGTGTTGAGCGATTCAGAAGACTCTCGTGTGCGCTTGGCAAGGTTTATCAGATTTCTTGATTCGTCCGAAAGTGACTTTGCCTCGTTGTAGATTTCGTGGCTCGCGTTGTCAACATCCTTGGACGCATTGAAAAGGGCATCCATGTTTTTGTTTACCTGTTCCGCAAACTTTTCCTGCTCGGCAAGCGCATTCTGCATTTTTTTTGCGATGGTAGCCAAATCGGCGGACTCTTTTGCGATAATCTCACCCTCCCGCTGCTGCTCCATTACGCTCTGGGAAGCCGCCCCAACTTTTTTCGCGCTCTCCTGCGAATCGACATTGATTTTTGAGAGAGACTCGTTGACCTTCATGCAAAGCTCCACGCTGTGCTGAATCTGCGAAATGACCACGGTTATTATCTCGCCAATCCTGGCCGACCACTGTGAAGTCTGGGAAGCAAGGTCCTTGATTTCACGGGCGATTACCGCAAATCCCTTTCCGAATTCACCGGAATGTGCAGCCTCAATGGAAGCGTTCATGGCAAGAAGGTTTGTCTGCTGGGCAAAATCGTCCAGGGTCGTGACAACACCAAGAATCTCCTTTGAAGAATCCTGGACCTTCTCCATCTCCTCCAAAAGTTTTTTCATGTCCCCGGAACTTCCGCTTGTGATTCCAGAAAGGCCACTTGAAAATTCCGCCGCAGAACTAACACCGTCGCCAACACTCTGTATTCCCTGAATCACATCGTTTATTCTATTGGCGGTTGACTCAATCAGGAGGCTCTGCTTTTCAAACTGCTGCCTCATCGAACCAAGAAAGCTGGTCAGATTTGTGACAGCCTTTGCGGTCTCCTTTTGCGACTCACCCTGAATGTCGAGAGCCTTTTTGATTTCCACAACCTTGTCCTGAGTGGAATCCACCGCAAGATTCACAGTGCTTACCGAATCCGCAAGTGAACGAGAAATCTCCGCGGTCTCTCCGGCAACCGTCATTGCATTTTGGAAAACATTTGAAAGTTTGTCCTTCTGGTCCGAAGTCTTTTTTGCAAGCCTCTCAACCCTCTTCTGGTTTTTACCATCGCGGTTAAGCAGCGCAATAAATATCGCCATGTCTATAGCAAAGAACGCAATGCCCTGGGTCCACATGAATGGAGTGACGCCCCTGACCTGCGAGACAATATCGTTGATGGCAAAAATGGAACCACCGATAAATCCAACAATCAGCTGGGTGGAGCCGAACATTTTTTTCTTTGTCGCGCGGATTATGATTACATATCCATAGACTATAACTACGAACGTCGGAATCAGAAGGATTGTGAACAGATTGTTGACAAGCGAATTCTTTCCAATATTGACCAGATACAGAATCAGCACAGCGACATCAAAAATCAGAACAGCCGGGAGCATTTTCTTGAAATAATTTCTCTTGAAAAAAGCCGCCAGATACAGTGCCAAAAATCCCATGCTGATTGTGAGCGAGGCCCTTGTCAGGGCGCGGTGCACAGTGTACTTGATGAGCGGAATCTCGCAGCCCATGTCATAGAAATAGTACATGACAAAGATAACGCAGATTGAGTACATCAGGTAGGCGATGTCCCTGGATGAAATGTACTGCGCCAGACTGTAGACCGCCATGAAAAGACAGACGACCGCCATCAGCAAAAAGATTCGCTGGTTGAAAACATTGTGGATTTTGTTCTGGAAATATGCCTGCGCCGAATTGTCCAGTGTCAGCTTCAAATCATCCA
>DGGQ01000101.1 GCA_002392275.1 Treponema sp. UBA3870 | reverse complement strand
AGCGCGGCGGAAATTTTTTCTTTACATTCGCTATGTTTTTTTAGGAGCCTGAATATTTTTTTTGTGGACGGAAAAAAATCAAAAGGTGAAGGCTCGTATTCAAAGAATGTACGGGGATTTTTTTCTGTTTTTTTATCGGGGATATTTAATTTGTTTATGTTCCAGCAAAGAAGCAGAATGTAGCGTCTGTCAAAATGGTCCTCTCCGCTTGCCAGATATTTTGAGGTCAGGCTCTCCAAAATGCCAAGGTCTCTTTCCTTGCTTTCCATCTGCTTGCAGTAATCTATTGACAGATTGTCCTTGATTTTAAATATCATGGTCTCTGTCTGCAACTTGAATTCCTTTGATAGAACGCCTGTTCGCAATTTGGATGCCAGCCCCATTCTTCTGGCCGCCAGTGACAGACTGTACAATGCTTCACGCGCCTTCATCGAGCAGGTCCTCCACATTTATTGTGGTATATTTTTCTATAACCTTGTCCGCGTTTGTCCTTATTCGGAATTCAACTCGACGGGTTTTTGCCTTGTCCATTTCCTTTACGCCATAGTCGTTTCGCTTGATTTCTCCATCGGAATCATAAGTCCAGTAGGCACGCGAAAAAGAATATCCGCTGGCCGAGATATGTGTCCTGACCCATTCCCTGTATTCATCCTGCTCATCGGCTGGAATATCTTTAAGATAGTTTGTCCCAAGGCAATAAATCAAAACGTTTTTAGATCTGTCCTGGCTTAACTTGATTCCAGCAATGTAATCGTCATCACCCTGCTCATTTTTTCCAAGCCTTGAATCGGATGCGGTGAAGCCTTCGATGCGGATTTCCTCAATGTCGTCTCTCTTTGGGGACTTGTAAAGCAGGTATATCAGCTTGGGAAATATTTTTGAGAGATTTGTTTTGAACTTTTCCTTCAAAGTGGAATCGTCATCTTTGAATGCATCCGCTGCGGAAAATTTAAGTGTGAGAGTCTCCCTTTCAAATGTGGCATTACATTCTTTAAAGGTATCCTTCATTGCGTCGTTGATTTCATTGTAGATATAAACCTTGGTCTCGTTGTATTGATTTGCCGCCATGTTTTTTTCTTTGAGCGATGTTGTCACTCCGATTGTAAATATGACAAAAACACAGCAGAGGGCCGCCATCAAATCGCTGATGGACAGGTCGTAGCTGGAGCCTTCTCCTTCTATCCCTTTGTATCGTCTAGATCTCATATCGCAAATCCTATTTTCCGGAATTATACTTTTCTATTTCTTCGCTCAATTGCAGTGTCGCATCCACAAACTGTTTTGAAATGTCCTTGGTCGCGTCGTGGAAGCTCTTGAAATATGTTGTGAGATTTTCGCTTAACATGCTTGTGTATTTTTCCGTGCTCCTGTTGATTTCATCAAAAATACTTGCAATGTGTTCATCGATGGATGTGTAACCGTCAAGAAGTTCTTTGCTGTTTTTTGTTACCTGGTTGCTTTCGTTTATTACTTTTTCAATCTGCGATGCTGAATTGTTGATAACGGAAACCTGCGCTTCGTATGCCTGTACAATTTTTGATGTAAGCTCTGTTGTCTGTGAAAGTGTCTGCGTTGATTTGTCGAAAGCCTGGCTCAATGCATCCGAATTTCCTATAATCTTTTGTGATGTTGCGTCTATCGAATTTGTGACGGAAAGGAAATTTTCTGGAAGTTTTCCCATGCCCTCGTTGACTTTTTCCATTACAGATGAAATCTTGTTCAGAGTTTCAAGGTAGGATTCAAACTTTGAATTTATGTTGTCGGTAATCGCCTGTGTCAGTGTCGATACGGCTTCTTCGTTTTGTTTTTTGAATTCTTCAACGGCAGTTACGGAACTGTCTTTCATAATTCCTGCGGCTTCTTTTAGATTTTGTGGAGCGGCCTGTAGTTGCGCGGAGCAATTGGAAAGACTGTCGATAACCGTGTTCAGTTCTTCCTTTAGCTTGTTAATTTCTCCTCGAATAATTCCTTCGATTGTTTCGTCCAGTGTGGATTTTATAGACTGCGTTACCTGCAATCCAACTGTGTTTCCGAGATGATTTATGTTTGCGGAAACATTTTCCAGTTTTGTCATCATCTCTTCCATTGTCACTGGGAATGGTTTCAGGTTGTGGTTTTCATCAAGAATTGCCATGGCATCAACTTCAGTGACATAGAATTTTGAATCAAGATAATCACATAGCTGCTTTGATATTGCGTTCAGCGTATTTGAAAATGGATGAATCACTAAAAAGTTGAGGTAGACCGAGGCAAGCACTCCAACGATTGATGTGTTGAATGCGTTCTTCAGTCCAGCAAGAAGACTGTCCACACCATTTATTATTGATTCCAAATTACCGTCACTTACTTTAATTTCGGCAAGACCTTCTGAAAATCCAATGAAGGTTCCAAGAATTCCAAGACCGATAAATGTTCCGGGAATTATTTTTAAAAATGTCAGAAGAGGGACGCGGTTCATATCCTGAATCCATGTGTCCGTTCCAAAATATAAATCGGAGTTTGAGCGGGTCTTGTGATAGTCTTCATCCCCGGAAACAAGGAATGAGTTTTTATATGCCTCGCAGATTTTGTTTATCTTTTTATTTGGGGATGTCAGTTTTGAATATTTTCCATTTTCCGAAACTAGAATGGAAAAAAATTTGTGCATCGAAAAAGTGTTGAGCTTTAGGAAAAGGCACATGAAAAAAACAAATACAGAAAATCCCGCGTATATTAAAAAATAAAGATTATAAAATGAAGGCCTTGTTGTATTTCCATTTGGCCAAATAAAAATTAGTGACATAATCAGAAGAAAAACTGTGGATAGCAGGATAAGAATACCCTTGAATCCACCGGAAGATTTTATATTGATTTTTTTTGCATTGCCGCTTCTTCTTTTATTGTCAACAGGAGCCGCATCAGATTCTTTGTCTGTATGTTGTGCTTCAGATTTTTCTTCAACTATTTCGGAATAGTTTTCTACTGGCTGTTGAGTGTAGCCCTCTGGTGGTCCAAGATGGATTACATTATTTTCCACATTTTCGTTGTTGTCCAATTTTGTTTCTTTTTCCATAATGTTTCCTCCGTTTTAAAAACCAAAGATTGATTTCTTTTTTCCCTTTTTGTTTACGGTATTGCAGAACGTTTCAAAATCTTTCTGCATTTTAATATTTGTTTCGTTCAATTTGTCTTTGAATTTCTGGCTTACATAATCTTGGTTAATTAGATGACAAAATCCAGAGAAAAAAAGACTGAACGCATTTCTTTCTATGAGAATATCCAGAACATAATTCGCGTACATCTCATAAATATTTGCATATCCAGAGGCATTGCTTTCGTCTGGGAAATCTCTCAGATAGTTCATGCAAAGACAGACAAATGAAAACTTCTTGTGCCTAAGATATTCGTTTAATGCATCTCTTTCTTTGGAGCTTCCAAGAATTCTTTGGTTAAGTTTTTCGCGGGTCTTTCGTTTTAATAAATACTCAACCATTTCTTTTATGTCTGCGTCTCTGGAAATTAGTGAAAGCAAGGACTGTCGGTCGTCTATTTCGATTGAATTGTCTGCATCATTATTTTTTTTGTTCAGCAGGATATTTAGGACGGTTTTGAATAATGACTCCCTGTCATTTTTGAAAATATTTTTTGCCTGTTCTATTTCGTTTGCCATGCCACGCTGGTCAATATGAATTAAATATGTTTCCAAATCACCATCGATTATTCTTTCGATTGCCTTGCTTTTGTTGTTTTCCAAAAGGGATGCAATATTTTCAATGGACGATGCCTTTTGTGTTCCCAAAATAAAAGCTGCGGACAGGTCGTTCAGCTTTGACAATTTATGCTTGTACGCAAAATCATTCCATTGTTCTTCTGAAAATGAATAAGTAAAACACGCAACTGTTTTCAAATGCTGATAATAATCAGAGGGAAGTTTTAGGGAAAAATCCTTTCCAGACTTTGCCTGCTCTATATAAAAAAAATCCCGTAGATAAGTTTCTTCCCTGTCTTTGAGGAGCTTGTTTCCCTCAAGAATTGATTTCATTTCGGCGCGAAGTTCATCATGATTTATTTCTATCGGCTGATTGTAAATCTCAAGTTCCTGTAGTTTAAGACTTTGGTATTCCCAGTACAGTTTTTCTTCACATTTTTCTGTGTTTAGTTTTTCAAATGATGGTTTGCTTTTTACAAGCCTGATAAAGCTCTGCCAGTATGATTCTATTTTGCACTTGTCTTCCGCCGCCTTAATTTTTATCCAACTCAAAATCTCCTGTCGTGTTTTTTCAGATTCCCCATCCCAAAGGTAAATCTGTTTTGCTGTATTCAATAGCGCGCCAACCTCCGATAGATCAAGAACTCCATCAGATTCTTTTTCTTTAAGGCTGACATACAGTTTTTCAAACAGGTAATGCTTTAGGTCTTTTTCAAAATTGAATTCTTCGCTATCATAATATTTAAATATGTTTTCAATTTCAAGAAGACAAAATTTAATCTGCTCTCCTTTTTCAATATTCTCGTTGTTGTCCGTAAGATTTTTATCAACATCAGCAAAACACTGGTTTTTGAATTTCTCAACTTTCTGCATGATGTCGTCTGGGAGCGGATGGAAGGGGACAAGGTTGAAAAGAATGTAGACTTCCGGTTTTGTTCTAAGATGCTGCTCAAAAGTGCTTGTCGCAGTTTTGTCTTTAACAAACCATTCGTATACAGTTTTGTATGAATAAGATTTTTCTTCGACTGTGGCAGAAATATTTTTCTGCGATGGAACTGTGCCGGTAAGTTCAAAAAGAGAGCCTGCAAATCCTAAAGAAAAATCATCGTTCTTTTCCATTTGCCAAAGTCCTATATCAAAAAGAAATCATTTTCGGAATCATTTTTTGCCTGCACAATTTCGTCAAGGGAAAGAAGGCTGTTTCTTCTGATTTCTCCTGTGACAGATTTGTTTGTTTTTTTATCGATTGCAGAAACCTGTATAATTCCATTTCCGTCGATTTCAAATTTTACATGAACCATGTCACCTTTTTTGTGTGCGCAGTCAAGACTCAATATTACTTGCCCAAGTTCTGTGTTTTCCAGAGGATTCTCGCTTTCTCCTTCAAGCACCGGCAGCTTTACCTCCGTCATATTATCGAAACTCATTGGATAATCCGATTCAAAAGAACATGGATATGTATGGTTTTTTAGGAGCATTTTTTTACAGACTTCTTTTCCGCCACTCATCCCTTTTAGGCAGATGGACGCGGGAAGCACGCTGGATACAAATTCAATTGTTGATGAAGTACGTTTTCCCTCATTCTCATTTTTTACAATTTTTTCTATTTCGTCCAAATTGTTCTCCGCCATGTCGTAGCGGGGTTTTTCCTCAAGAGTGTGGATGACTGCGTTCGAGCCTTTTTTGTCACAGTATTTTTTATATGCATGGATTGCGGCCCCTTCTGAAACGCATGTCTTTGGATCTATTTTTCCAAAAAGAATTTCTTTGTCACTCAGTTTTCTAAGCGCGTCTTGAATGAAAAGACAGTTGCTCATGCTTCCAACCATCAGAACTGTGTCAATGTCGTCCCATGTCATGCCGGCATCCTTCATTAGATTGTTGCATTTGATTCTGCACTTTTCTGTAAACTCATTTGTTATGTTGGCATATTTTTCTCTTGTGTAGATTTCTTCTACCGAATGTCCCATGTATTCCATTGTGATTTTTGCGGAATCAACATTTGGATTTGATAATTCTTTTTTTAGTTTCTCGACATCAAGAGTAAGCTGCCCAACAGTTTTTTCTTTTTCGATTCCTTTTTCAAGATTGAATTTGATTCCGAATTTTTTATTGAACATCTCGATGATATTGCCGCGACAAATATTGTCCCAGTCTGCTCCACCAAGCCTTGCGTCTCCGTCTGTGCATTTTGTTGTGCTGGAGATTCCGTTTTCGTCTTTGAGCAAATCGATTATTGTCGCATCAAATGTTCCTCCGCCAAGGTCAAATACAAAAACCCTTTCCTTC
Source organism: Treponema sp. UBA3870 (assembly GCA_002392275.1). Taxonomy (GTDB): domain Bacteria; phylum Spirochaetota; class Spirochaetia; order Treponematales; family Treponemataceae; genus Treponema_D. The sequence continues at coordinate 3,229 of DGGQ01000101.1, read as the reverse complement.
CCATTTTCTTTTAGGAATTTTGAAACTGTGCTGTATGAAAGAGCCGCAGCACTTGGTTCTGTTATAACTTCAAGCACATCAAATCCCGCCAGTTCGCCAGCGATTCGCGTTGCCTCTTTTTGCGCCTGCTTAAAATATGCGGGACAGGTGATTACAGCCTGTGATACTTTTGTTCCTAACTGGGCCTCCGCATCCTCCTTCAGCTGCTTCAGAATTTTTGATGATATTTCTTCTGGTGAAAAAATTTTGTTCCAATATTCGTAGGGCTTGTATTTTCCTGTGATTGGATTTTTTCTGACTTTATTTTTTTCGCAACCCATCTGGCGTTTTACGAGAGTCACAAGCCGTCCTTCGGTGTCGCTTGGCGCAAGTTCTTTTGCTTTTTTCCCGACTATAAAATTGTTTTCTTTTTCGCAAAAATATACTGCCGATGGAGTTACGAACTCGCCATCCCTGTTTCTTATTACGGTGGTTTTTCCATTTTCATCAACTGCTGTCACTGTGCAGTTTGTTGTTCCAAGATCAATTCCAAGTAAATATTCCATTTTATAGTTCCTTTGTATTTTCCAGATAATTGATTATAGCTTCTATTTGAGTTTCCTTGTCTGAGAAAATATCTTCAATATTTATTTCATTGCAATAGCTATGGATTTTTTCAATGTCCAGTTGCTCCAGAAGATTCGACAGAGCCGTGTTCTTTGCTAGTGCATTGATGTTTGCCGCGGAAAGTTCGGTTTTTCTTTCCCCAAATATTTTTTCAAAAAGATTAAGACGGAAGTTCTCATCAAAATAATTATTCAGCAGCATCCTTGAATGCATGTTGAAAATGTCCAGCTCATCGTCATCCGCAAAAGGGGAGGGAAGTGTGTTTTTTTTCTCAATCTCAACCTTCTCTTCAATATTTGTTTCCGCATTTGTTTTTTCCGAGAATACTATTGGTTCATCGTCTTCGCTTTCTGTTCCCGGGTCCGCATAATTTAGGGATGTCCCATTTTCTTTTTCATATTTTTTAAACAAATCTTCATAGTGGCAGAGGTTTCTGTATTCCATGTACATGTAGTCCTGAAAATAAACAACCGCGCCCAGAGTAAAATCTATGTTCACATCTATCATGTTTGTTGTGTCAGGAAGGTCAGCCAGATGTACATCAATATAATCTTCCTGATTTAAAATCGGTTTGAAAAGAACTTTGTTTTCGGAAATAAAGAATGTTGAATCTCTTGTTATAAAAGAATTTTCCGACAGTTGTTTTACTCTTTCCTCCAACATCTGGACTGATGTTGATGCATATTTTTCGTATTCTCTTGAGTCAACATCAACTACGCCAAAGACTTTTTTTGCCTCGTCAAAAAGATACTCATCAACATGCTTTATAAAACCTGCCGGGTCCTTTGTTATGTCCTGTCTGTCCTTTGAAATTCCTTCCCCCCTTATTGTCCATTTCTTGAAAAGGTCTCGTGCAACATTTTCAATAAGCCCCTGGTTTGCCGGTCCAAATTTTTTGTCGTAGATTTTGTTCAGGAGATTTGTGTACTCGTCCTGCTTGAGCTGCGAAATAATGTGGTAGTGGGTCGGCATTTTGGAGATGTAATCTTTTTTATGCGCAATCATTGTTCTCTTTTTCTGGAGCCTGTCTTTCAGTATTTTCAAATCCTCAATGAATGTTTCGCAATTGTGGACCGGGCTTGCAGAGTTTGGCGATGAATCCTCCCACTGTTTTAGGAATGACTCGATTAGATTTCTGCGTATTTCATTTTCCAGATAGTCTTTCAAAGGAAGTTCCAGTATTGCATTGTTGATTAGCATTCTCCTGACCGGACGGAAAAATGGCAGCTTGTAGATTGTAGATTTTTGGTATCTCCGAATCTTTTTTTCTATTTTTTCATAGTCGGAGGAAATGTCTATTTCGGGGGATTCCTGCAAAAGTTTTTTCAGGTCATCGGTCCATGATTCAAAAATATTTTTCAAATCCGTTATGTACCTGATGTAGTATTGAATGTTTCCGGTCAGCTTGTCAACTTTGAAAAGATTGATGTAACCTTTTTCCAGCTCACCATGCATGTGGCGGATTTCTTCTTTTACAAAATCGTCATAGTAGGGTAGCAGGTCGTAGAGTTTTTGCTTGATTCTGTCCTTGCATATTTCAACATAATTTTTTTCGTCCCTGTATTCCTGGTTTATGTATGATGGAATCAATCCCTTCAATTCGTTTTTGAATTTGCTTATGAACAAAGAAACTGCCCTGTCGATTGGAAATCCTATTTTATATCCTGAGTCATTTCTTTTGTATGCTCTTTCTTTGTCCCTGTCAATGATGTCCAGCATCGAAAGAAATTTGTTTTCAAGGGCATCAAGGTTTATTCCCTTTACCTCGTCCCTGAGCAGATAGTCCGTGACTAAATCTTCAAGGCAATATGTCAGATAATATTTTTGAAGCTGGTCCAATCGCGAAATCTGTGCCATCGTGAAACTTGAAAAACAGTTTTGACTTTTTTCAGCACGGATTGCCTGGACCTGGTTTGCTCTTTCCTTGTATTTGTTGAGCAGATAGTAAAGTTCATAGAATATCCTTTCCGCAAAAATTTGGGTTGTCATGTTCATTACGGAATTTTCATCGCCCGGAGTGACAACAATATAATTTCGACTGAACGGTCCCATTGGACATTCTATTCTTCTGAGATTTAGACCGCTAATGTTTTTGTATTTTGGAATGTAATAGTTATCGACATCGGCCTTTTCTATTCTTTTGAAAAAATTTAAAATTGAAGTCATTTTTTCTGGAGAACATTTCAATTGGGTTTCCAGTCTGTCGGAAAATGTGAAGAAGCCCAGAACATTGTCCTTGTCGCGCAGAAGGATGTTCTCTTGGTCAAGGATAAGGGGAATCATTGCGTAGTCAAGGGCATAGTTTGAACTTATGTCTTCATATAGGTCTCCGACAAAAACATACGAGAATGGTTTTTTCCCATTCTTCGAGTCGGACGAATCGACAAGACTTGTGATATCTTCGGAAATCTTTGCGTAATTAAAACTTTTGTTGTTCCTGTACGCCAATGAGTACACATTGATTTCATCCCTGAGTTCAGGAGGAAGAAGACTTTTTCTTTCCGATTCTATCTCATTGAAAAGCTCGATAGTCCTTTCCCCGAATTCACCCAATCCAATAAGAATCACATCCTTCATAATTTAAATCTCCAATTCCTATTTGAATATTGGCTTTGATTTTGTG
>DGGQ01000139.1 GCA_002392275.1 Treponema sp. UBA3870 | reverse complement strand
CTCGGTCCACCGAAACGGCGTGGGGATCCCGCGCCATTTTTTTTACAACAAAAGAGCAGGAGCAATATTTATTTTGGCAGAAAAGATTCTAAGCTGTTTTATAGATGAAGCTGGAGATTTCGGCAACTATGAACCGCATTCCCCGTACTACATCGTTTCTGTCATTGCCCATAACCAATCCGACTCAATTCAATCCGAAATAGATGGTCTGGAACATTGTTTGAATACGCTCGGTTTCCCGCATCACGCAATACACACAGCGCCTCTCATTCGACGCGAAGGGGATTATCAATATTTAAATATGGAGCAGCGCAGGAAACTTTTTAACTTGATATTCAGATTCGCAAGAAAATGTCCTATCCAATTTTTTACGGCGCAAGTAAGAAAATCAGAATGTGCAGATTCAGATATTCTTGAAGCAAAAATCACAAAAGAAATTAAAACGCAGCTAGAGCGATGCATGAATTACTGGCACTCTTTTGATAAAATCATCATATATTATGACAATGGGCAAAAGCCTCTAAAACGGATTCTGAACATATTGTTTAACACCCTGTTTGCAAATGTTGAAGTCCGAAAAATCAGTCCGGTAGACTACAAACTATTTCAGGTTGCCGACTTAATTTGCACGTTGGAACACATCAAAGTCAAAATAGACATCGGACAATTTTCAAATTCCGAAACCGAGTTTTTTTCTTCGCGACATCAATTCAAAAAAGATTATTGGAGAAAGCTAAATTCACAGCGAATACAATAAACTGTTTTTATATAAAAGCAGCAATGGAGGAAACAGAAAATGAAAAAAGATTTCGACCGGATAAGAAACTACATCGAGACGCACACGCACGACATGGTGGAGCTTGAAAAACTTTTAACCGGCATACCGGCTCTTGCTCCAGAAAACGGCGGACAGGGCGAGGCAAAAAAAGCGGACGCGCTGGTTGACTGGCTCAAGAAAAATGGAATCACGCAGATTGAAAACTATGACGCGGAAGATTCAAGGGTCGAATCAAAGAGAAGGCCAAATATTGTGGCGACAATCCCGGGAAAATCGGATGAGTGGAGGCTCTGGAGCTGCGCACATCTTGATGTGGTTCCAGTCGGTGAAATCTCGCTCTGGGAAAACGACCCGTGGACCGTTGTTGAGAAGGACGGAAAAATAATCGGCAGAGGCGTCGAGGACAACCAGCAGGGACTCTGTTCGGGAGTTCTTGCCGCGCTTTCTTTCATAAAACTTGGAATCAAACCGGAGCACACAATCAAACTTCTTTTCATGGCTGACGAGGAAGTTGGCTCAAAGTACGGAATGAATTTTCTTCTTGAAAAACACAGGGACCTTTTCAAAAAGGAGGACCGCATACTGATTCCTGATGGAGGGGACCCAAAGGGAGAGACCATCGAGGTCGCGGAAAAAAACATCGCGTGGTTCAGATTCCACACAATCGGAAAACAGTCACACGGCTCCCGTCCTGATTTGGGAAGAAACGCAAAACTCGCGGCGGCGGCACTTGCATTAAGCGTCAACGACATGGAAAATTTCTTTAACGGACGCAACGAACTTTTTGACCCGCCGACATCAACATTCCAGCCGACGATGCAGCTCCAGAATGTCGAGGGCATAAACATGATTCCGGGCGACGACGTTTTCTGCGCCGACTGTAGAATCAACCCGGAATATCCACTCTCAGAAGTCAGAGCAGAGCTGGACAAAAGAATCAAGGCCGTGGAAGAAAAGTATGGAGTAAAAATCGAAGTGTCGGAGGCGCAGGCCGAAGAGTCAAAAGCCACCCCTGTTGATGCCCCTGTAGCAAAAGAACTTGCCGACGCAATCAAAAACGTGCACGGCCTTGAACCAAAATTCGTAGGCATCGGTGGAGGAACCGTCGCGGCGGGATTAAGGAACCTCGGTTTCAACGCGGTGGTCTGGTCAACACTGGACGAGACCTGCCACCAGCCGAACGAATACGCAACCATAGAAAACATCGGAAAGGATGCGCTTACGATTGCCTACATGGCGCTGATGTGAGAGGGAAAATTTGAGCAGTCCGACAGGATTTTAAAAACCGAACCTGCCGGACACAGCGCAAACTGGATAAGGAAGTAACCCTGGACCGGTCCGGCAGACACCGAATCTGGTCCGGGGATTTTTTTGATTTTTATCTGATTTTCAGGAAGAGTCCCAGAACGGCAACCGAAATCAGAAGCTGGAGGATTATGAACTTCACCAGAACCTGAGTCGGGGACCATCCGCGGTTTTTGCGCATGTGGTCGTGCAGCGGGAAACGGACGTTCTTGAAAATCGTGATGTGAAGGAACCTCTTCAAGGCAACTTTCAAAAGCCCCATTCCGCCATTGATGAAAATAATTGACGATGTTGCAAGGAAGATGAAAGGGTTTCCGGTAATCATCACGCAGATTCCCATGTAAAATCCCATCGCCCTTGAACCAGCATCGCCCATGAGAACTTGGCTCGGATAGGCATTGCGCCAGAGATAGCCCATCAACACACCGACAAGACAGAAAGTCATTACGGCCCACGACGCACCCTTCTCCAAATGTGGAATGCGCAGGTAGTTCGCTATCTCGACATGTCCAAGGATTGCGTAGAGGATTACGCCCATCACAATCAGCGAAAGCAGAACGAGCGACGAGGAAAGTCCGTCAACACCATCGGTGCAGTTGGTTGTGTTCACCGACACCCAGAGCAAAACTGTTGTGACGACAATGTAGACCCACACCGGAATCGCCAACGGATTTTTTACAAACGGGAGCCAGAAATAAATATTTCCATCAGGAGAATCCTTTCCGATTGTGTACGCAAGAAGACATGCAGCTGCGACGGACAAAATCAAATCAAGGACGGCCTTTAAATACTCGCCCCACCCCTTTTTGCTGCGGTCATCCAGATAGCCCGTCAACATCATAAGCCAGGTAAGAACAAGGATACCCCCCTGCTGTAGATTCATTGGAATCAGCACAAGGCACAGGACAACAAACATGGTGATAAAGACAACACCAGAACCAGTCGGTTTACCTTTCGCAGCTTCTGCGGTCAAAGTGAATTCACGTCCGCGATCGGAAGGCAAAAACTTGTAGAACTTTGGAAGAAATTTCCACACAAAGAAAAAACCCAAATAAAGTGCGACAACAATCAACACACCATAGGACTGAAAAAGTCTTGCAGGCCCCCAGAACGAAGAAAGCCATTGTCCAAAATAATAAAGCATTTAAAACCCCAACTATAACGTACAGAATACTAATGTTTTGAGTTTTAATCAACAACCCCGGCAAATAAATCTTGTCCACAACAATCAGATATGGTACTATACTCTACATTCTTTACGGATGGACAGGGATAATAACTCTTTTGGGAATGGGACGGAAATATTTTGATTTCCACAATTCGCTCACCGATTATTTTTCCAAAAGTTCATTTTGCGTCTACATAATCCACATGCCGATTTTAGTTGTGGCAGGATTTTTTGTTCTGAAGATTTCCGCTCCCGTCGCAATCCAATTTCTGTTGATTGTACTGATTTCATTTGCCGCAACATTTTTGATATACGAGATTGTAAAAAGAATTCCAGTGCTCCGTTTTTTACTAGGCGTACACAGAAATAAACAAAACAAGGCGGCATGATAAAACACGGAAATCAAGTTTTAAAGTTTTAACCGTTAAACTCAGAAACTGTCACGCGGCTTTTGAAAAAATCTAATAGGTCAAATGTCGAGTTTTTAGCAAGAAAACCGTCATTGTCGGGCTCGACCCGATAATCTATCTTACTCATTTATAGATTGCCATGCCGAATACGACAATGAAAAACATCGCATCAAGGGTGTGCTATCCGGTTCTCAAAAAGTCTACTAAAAAAAAGCCACATGAATTCCAAAAAAGTTTTTAGAATTCATGTGGCAAACGAACGGCTTTATCTTATGCAAAAAAGTCTGTTTTTATTCAAGCACAATTCCTAGGCCCAGACTTATCACCAAGTTGGAGGTTTTTAATTCATCCGGAAGATACGATTTCTGGAATGTCAATTTGTCGAAAGTCTGGCGGTAGCACACCGAAAGGAGTGGACGAATATAGCTGATTCCAAAATCAAAACTGACATCGACTCCGGCCTCCAAGAAAAAGCGGAACAGAGTTGGTTCTGAGAAACCGATTTGAAATCCCGCACCAACGTTTGGACTAAGGCAGAACAAACTGAAATTGAGAGGAAGTCTAACCAATACGCCGAGTCCGAAAGCATGTGACGTATCTTCCTTAAATGAAACGGCCGTGTATTCAACGAAGGTTCCGATGATTCCGTTTGCAAGAGGAAACACTTCAAATGAAAAATCAAAACCGGGGTTCAAATCAACAGATTCATTATCAGTGGCAAGAGGAATTATGGCTCCGGCCTGCAAAGAGAAAATATATGGAGACTCAAGTCCCTCAAACTCAACAAGGGATATGTTACTTCCGCTTGTGTCCTTTTTGGTCGAAGCTGTTTTTTGGGGCTTTGAATTTTTTACTTTATCGCCAAGAGAGGAAATGCGGTACAAGCCATGCTCTTTATCCCATTCGATTTTCGAGAGATTTTCATCTGTCGCATTGTCGGCAGAAAATTTTTCATACAGATTATATGCGACCGCATACTTCAAACCTTCTACAGGTGAAAAAGCAAACTCAGTTACCACACGGTTCCGGATTTTTGAAGAACCGTACCTCAGAATTTCATCCAGATAATCCTCTCCAATTTTTATCGCAAGGTCATTGGAAATAAATTTAACGACAGAAGTGTAGTCGCTTGTTGAATCGGAAAGGATGGCCTTTAATTTTTCCATGCGGCCATTTTTTACAGTCTCCTCATCTTCCGGTATTTTTGATTTTTCAATTAGATTTAGAGCAAGTTTTGACGGGATTGCGAAATTGGTTGCATCACGTCCGACGGCTTTCCATGTGTTGATTCCGACAACCTCATAACCAAGCGCAGAATTTTTTGAAGACACGAGAAGAGGTCCACCAGAGTTTCCAGCATCAACTTGGGCCGAGTGTTGGATTATGGTCGAAATCGACGGGTCGATTAACTCTTTTATTCTGGCGGCACAATTTGTCACACTTCCCTTTCCAAACTGCCAGACAGGTTCATTTCCAAGTCCCGGAAATCCTGCGGAAGCGACATCCTGACCGTCGTAAAGTTTTCCGTCATAAAAATAAAGACCGGATGTAAAAGGCCTCGCATTATTTTCAAAACGTAAAATCGCAAGATCAATATCATCGTCAGTGATGAGGATTGAAAGATTGTCGAAGCGGGTCAAAGTTCCATCATCATTTTCAAATTCGATAGATGCTGATTCGGCGCAAGAAATTAGATGCCTGTTTGTAACGACATAATTTTCTCCGTCATCCGCGACATAAACAAAGCCTGAACCGAATCCACCTTTTTTATAATTTTCAACATAATCGGAATAAGTGTTGTAGCCCCGACTTTTAAGGGACGCACTTAAATTATCAAGAAAATCATTAAAAGCTGGATAATGATTCTCACGCACAATACCGACATTTTTTTTCACTTGGGCAAATGTTGGCGCAACAAGAAAAAAAGCAATCGCCGCTACAAACAGTTTTTTCACAGTTATTCCTTAATCAAGATTTTGAATTTCAACTCTGCAAAGATTTACGCTGGTACCGTATGTCCGCTCCAACGACTCTTTTGCCAAATCAAAATTATCGGAGACAACAATTTTTAATGGATGGAAATCTGAGCCGTCCAGATAGAAATCAAAATCACCAATGTAAATATATTTTTCACCTTTCGGAACAGTTGTCTTGAACAAGAGCGGAAGATAAATCTGGAATTCGTCATCACTATAGAAACACCACAGGACGGGGGATGTCGCTGTCACTTCATTCTTTTTGATTTTTCTTTTTGAAAGAAAATATTCGTCGGCACCAAAAACATGGTAGTCATCGTTTGTAGATTTTGAAATATTTCCGACAAACATGTAGTAGGTTTCCGTATATGAATCATCATAGAGGACATAGCTGTCTGGTTTTGAAAAATCCTCAACACCCCATGATTTTGCAAAAAAGACAAGATCATCCTCGTTGATGTGAACGTTTACTTTTCCAACAATCACAACTTCATTTAATCCCGGTGATAAAATCTTTTTATTTCCGGCAGCAAAAACCGAGGTCACAAAAATCAATGAAAGCACCAATAAAATATTCTTTTTCATTTTCTAGTCCGCCTTATTAAGTATCTGTTCTTTTTTTTCGATGAACGCATCATACCACGGTGTATTGCCGTAAAGTCTTTTGAAGTCACCGTCCGCGGATTTGTAAAGATTTTTTGTATGCTTTCCCGTGTCAGGCTCACTGACTTCAAATTTTTTTCCGTTGCTGGCAGAATATGCAACAGATTCTCCGTCAATTACGTCAAAGCAGTAAATGCCAGGCTCGTCTGGAACATCAATAACCAGATACTGTTCGCACGGTTTCAACTCCATGTTCCAGTAATTATGATACCATCCGGAGCCTGATGAGCCTTGAAATTTTGTGAGCATATAACGTGAACCCGGCTTGCATGGTTTGAAAACAGTCATGCCAAAAATGTCGAATAAACCATATTCAAAACTTTGCGTGTCTATATCTTTTTTGGTGTTAATTTGTTTAAACTCTGAAATCTGGTTTCCCGGAAATCTAAAAAAAACTAAGCAAGAATTTTCAGGTGTCATCGTCTCATCATACTGACCGATGTACTTTCCATCTTTTACCTGCCCGCTCGTTGATGCACAGCTGAAGAACAATGTCGAAGTCAAAGCCAGTGCGCCAACCAATTTCAAAAATACTTTCATAAATACTCCCATAAAAAGTCAACGAGCAGTCGACTTTATAAGTTATATATTTACAGCAGACAGAACTTGTTCAGCCAAAGATAAAGGTTTGTAAGTTCCCTTCATCTTTTCAGCATCGAAATCTGTTTTGTAGCTGAGCAACGCCCAGACAATTTCTGCTGTCTTTCGGGCTCCGGAGATGATAGATTTTCCGCTGCCCTTGTTCTTTTTCATATATTCATAACGCTGCATCATTCGCCAAGACCTGGTGTCCTTGCAGCGCCTCATTCCCATAAACAACTGAACGAAGGCTGTCCTCAGCTCAACAGGCCCGTGCCTTGTAATGCTTCCATGATGAACGGTATCATTCGAGTCTTTCACTTTCGG
>DGGQ01000030.1 GCA_002392275.1 Treponema sp. UBA3870 | reverse complement strand
CTGATTCCAAGTTCTGCGCCAAAACCAAATTCGCCACCGTCGGTAAATCTGGAGCTTGCGTTCACGTAGACACAGGCTGCGTCAATCCTGCTCTGGAATGTGCGTGCCTTTGACCTGTTGTTCGTTATGATTGTCTCGCTGTGTTTTGTTCCGTGCGCGTTGATAAAATCAATTGCCTCGTCAACATTTTCAACCGCCTTGACAGCAATTATAAAATCAAGGAACTCGAAACCAAAATCAGAATTCTGCGCGTGGACAAGTTTTTCTGAATCAACATGATTTTCAATCAGCGGATAACAGAATTCGTCAGCTTTAATCAAGACTTTGTTTTCAAAAAGAGCCGCCATCTTCGGAAGAAAGTCCGACGCAATTTTTTTGTTGACCAAAACAGTTTCAATCGCATTGCAGGCACCCGGTCTCTGCATTTTTGCATTCCGTGCGATTTTTGCAGCCATGTCCAAATCTGCGTCCGAATCGACATAGAGATGACAGATTCCACTGCCCGTTTCGATTACGGGAATCTTTGCGTTTTCAACAACGGTCTTAATCAACTTTTGTCCGCCACGCGGGAGCACGACATCGATTTTTCCAACTGCACCAAGAATCTGGTTCACATCGGAATGGTCTGTACTTTCGCAAAGATGGATTGCATCCGGTACTCCATCGTCGCCTGCTGATTTCAGTCCATCGACAATGGCCTTTGTGAGCGCACGGTTTGATTCAATGGCGGACGATGACCCCCTAAGAAGAATTGCGTTTCCGCTTTTGTATGCAAGTGAAAAAGCATCGACAGTAACGTTCGGACGGCTTTCATAAATTATCGCGACAACACCGAGCGGAACCCTTGTCTGGCGGATAGTCATTCCATTCGGAGCGTTCCATCCTGCAATCTCCTCGCCGATTGGGTCAGTCTGGCTGATGATGACATTGATGCTTTCTATTATTGAATTGAATTTTTTTTCATCCAGCGAAAGGCGTTCAACAAGTGCTTCCGTCATTCCGTTTTTTCTTGCGGCATCAACATCGAGCGCGTTGGCATCAAGAATTTTTTGCCTGTTGTTTTTGATTGACTGAACGACAGATTCCAGCGCGTGATTTTTTTTTGCCGCATTATGGAGCGCAAGCGTCTGTGCGCCCGTTCTCAGTTTTTTGCAGATTGAATCAATGTCCATAAAAATCTCCTGTCGCAAGCCACACTAAAGATGGCGGTTAATCAGTAGTTTGCGAGAAAGTACATTCCAAGAAGAAGAGCGACCCTTGTTTTTCCTTTTGCCCATGTCTGGGTTTGGGGCAGCGATTTTATGTACCACCAGAAGATTCCGAACTCAGGGTCGATTCTGAGCGCGTAGTTCTCAAAGTCCTTTGATTTTGTCTGTACTCCGAACATAAGGTAAACAACGTTGTCAACGGTCTCTAGAAAAAGCGGGTATGCCTCTGTGTAGGATTTTTTGTTCAGAAGATTTGTAAACTCCTGTAGATTGTAGAGGACCCTTGCCTTCAAATCTTCGTCCGATTTTTCAACCCATGTCTTCTGAATCAGGAGGACCAGATTGTTGCTGAAACTTGAAATCAGTTTTTTTTCTGCGTCCTTGGTTGTGTCGGCGATTTGTTTGAATTCCGCGTCGGACCCGCTGAAAGCAGATGCAAGGATTGCCCCCGATTTTGAAACCTCGTCGATATCCTTTGTTTCAATCAAAGTCGCCAAGGCATCCATTGATGTTTTATCTACGAACTCGCTTATTAAATCATCGCTCATGTCTGTATTCTAAATTTTTAATATGATTTTTTCAAGTAGGTTGGTGATGTGGGGTGGCGAAACTTGCATTTCGTTGTAATTGTTTGTATTATAAGGAATTATGAAGGGCAATAGAGAGAAAACTATAATCAGGACAAGCGTGTTGAGCATTGCGGCAAACATTCTGCTGGCGGGATTCAAGGCTTCCGTCGGTTTGATTTCAAATTCAATCGCGATAGTTTCAGATGCAATCAACAATTTGAGCGACGCACTTTCCAGCATCATCACAATTGTTGGGACCAAGCTCGCGGGGAAAGCACCTGACAAAAAACATCCCTATGGCTACGGACGGATTGAGTACATGACTTCGTTTGTCGTTTCTGCGATTGTTCTGTACGCTGGTATAACGGCCCTTGTCGAGTCGATAAAAAAAATTGTCCATCCTGAAAAACCTGATTACAGCATTGCCACTCTGGTCATTTTGGTTGGCGGCATTCTCGTAAAACTTGTGCTTGGAATTTTTGTCAAAAAAAAAGGACGTGCGGTCAATTCGGATTCCCTTGTCGCGAGTGGCTCCGATGCTTTTAACGACGCAATACTTTCCGCTTCGGTCCTGGTTTCGGCAGTCGTCTATATGATTTTTAAAATCAATCTTGAGGCATACGTCGGTGCGATTCTTTCGCTCTTCATTATAAAATCTGGACTGGAGCTGATTAAGGAATCCGTTGACAACATTCTTGGTATGCGGGTTGAAAGTGCGCTGTCCAAAAATATAAAAAAGGATGTTGCCTCCGAAGAGGAAGTTCTTGGCGCGTTTGATTTGATTCTCACAAACTACGGTCCGGACAGATATTTGGGTTCAATCCATATTGAGGTCAGGGACACGCTTTCAGTTTCCGAGCTTGATAAAGTCTCACGAAAAATTACAAGAAAGATTTTGGAAAAATACGGAGTCGTTCTGCACACCGTCGGCATATATTCAGTGAACACAAAGGATAGCAACGTGGTTGCCATGCGTGATGAAATTCGAGACATTGTGTTTTCGCACGATGGAATTTTGCAGATGCATGGATTCTATGCAAGCGAGGAAGAAAAAACAATCAGCTTCGATATTATAATTGATTTCAAAATCAAAAATAGGGAAGAAGTTTGGCAAAAAATCTGCACGGAAGTTCAAAGCCGGTATGCTGATTACAATGTGACCATTGCCCTGGATGTTGACGCGAGCGACTAAAATCTGAAGTAGATGAATGGATTGTAGGTCGAGGCGATAAGAAGGCAGACTGAGACTGCGAATATTAGGAAAGCGGATAGAAGCTCAATATTGTATACCAGTGCCGAATCTTTTGATTTTGCGAATATTTTTTTTCTGAACGGAAGACACATGACAATTGCCGGAACAAGGAAAATAAATTTGCTGCATGTGTCGGCGTGCTGTGCGACAAACGATATTGTATCACCAAAGCTACCTGTGCATGGGACAAACAGTTTTTTCAAAAGTACGGAAAGTTCCAAAAGATTTTCAGATCTAAAAATTACCCAGCCTGTCATAATCAGAATCAATGAAACAATGCGTGTCACAATTTTTATTGAGGAACATAAAATTCTTTTTTTTGTTGACAGGTGTTCAATAATTTTCAGTGTGACATATTTTTCAAAAATCAGAAGAAGCGCGTAATAGAGTCCCCAGAGAATAAAGTTCCAGCCCGCTCCGTGCCAGAATCCGGTGACAAGCCATGTCACAAGAATGTTAATTATGTGCCTTGGAACTCCAACTCTGTTTCCTCCCAGCGGAATGTAAACATAGTCGCGGAACCAACGAGAGAGAGTAATGTGCCATCGTCTCCAGAAATCGCTTATCGAGGATGCGCAGTATGGGTCGTTGAAGTTTTCAGGAAAGTTGAATCCGAACATTTTTCCAATCCCAATTGCCATGCGGCTGTATCCCGAAAAATCAAAATATATCTGCATCGAATAGGAGAGCACCGAAAGCCAGGTGATTGCCGAACCGACATCCTGGGGGGAACCCAAAATATTGTCCGCAACCGTTGCCAGATTGTTTGCGATTATCACCTTGCAGCCAAGTCCGAAAACAAAAGTTTTGAGTCCATCAATAAAATTGCTGAAAGTCTCTTTTCTTTCTGAAAGCTCTTTTTCAATATCAGTATAGCGAACTACCGGACCAGCAATCAGCTGTGGAAAAAGCGAAATGTAAAGGGCCAGAGAAATTATGTTTTTCTGAGGCTCTGTTTTTTTTCTGTGCACATCGATTATGTAGGAAAGTGCCTGGAACGTGTAGAAGCTGATACCAATTGGAAGCTCAAGTGTGGGAACGTTTATTTGAATATTCTGCTTTGTGATTGATGAAAAAAGTTTTGCAATGTTTTCCGCCGCGAATCCAAGGTATTTGAAAAAAAATAGAAACGCAAGATTGAATATTATTGCGGTCAAAAAAACAAATTTGCTTCTGCTCTTTGCAAAAAGAAAATTACAGGTTATTGATACGAGCATCAGGATTATGTAGACCGGCTCTCCCCATGCGTAGAAAAAAAAGGACGAAAGACAGAGTATTATGTTTCTTATTATGATTTTTTCTGGCCAAATTTTTTTTGCAAGAAAATATAGAACTGTGACTGCTGGAAGAAAAATAAAAATAAAATAGAGGCTGCTGAATACCATATTATTTCCTGTATCCCAGCGATGTCAGATGGCCAATAATCACCACTTTTGAAATATTGTTTTTTTCCATGTATTTCTGCGCGTTTATGTTTGTTCCATACTGCTTTTTGTAATGGCGGAAATCAAGAATGTGGGTTTTGTTGTAGTGGCTTGCAATCAGTTCGTTCACCGCATTTGTAAAAGATGTTCCAAGAATCAAAAGGTTTTCTTTTTCTGGGCATCCAAAATCGTAGACAACTTTTGCCCAGTCATCTCCGTAGTACATTCCATAGTGATTTGAATATGTTTTGTGCGGAAAATCTTCATCGGAAACATAATAGGACCTGTATCCGTATTCTGTCTGTTTGTCGTTGACATAGGTTTTGTAAGGCGGAATATCGAATTCGTAGACTGTGAATTTTTCGGTCGCACATTTTAAAAGATTGTCCCGCGCGTAGGAGCCGTTGTAGATTGTGTTGTATGTGTGAGTTCCTGTGGGCTCTAAAAGTTCAACGTCATCACCTTCGAGCATACGCATGATTTGTGTGTAAGCTCTGTACGAACCTTTGTAGTTCCAGTGGTGGTCGGTCTGATAAAAAAGTTCCTTGTACTCATCGAACGAATTGTAGCGGAGCATGTCATATCCGGTCATGGGCATTTGCTCTTTGATATATTCAAACGCATTGTATTTTTTTAAATCGTTGAAATCTGCGGACTGCGGGGTTTCTATAAAATAAAGATATTTTGGAAAAGTGATTTGGGAAAGCATCGTAGGGTCGTAGACAGTGAAACTGTATTCCTCGGGGGCGCGGGCTTTTTCAACGATGTATCCAGAGTCATCAAGTTTGTAGAGTTTTCCGGCAACAACTTCCTTGTAGGTGTAACAGTTTTTATCCGGCTGCTCGATTTCAATGATTTTTTCTTCCTGCGGGGGATTTTGCGCTGGTTCCGGCTCAACTTCTGGACTGGATGCAATCTGCTCGATGGGAACAAGCTCTGGTGTTTTCATTTCAAAATCAAGTTTTGATGTTGCGTCCGTCAGCTGATTGTAAAACTGTTTTACTCCGTATTTTATCTGACCCGAAAAAAGCATCTGGTCGCCTATCGAGTTTTCCATTTCATCCTGAAATTTTCCAGTTACAAAATCTGCCGGGGTAAAGAGAGGAACTTGCTGGAGAGTTCTGTTTTCTTCTATTGATATGGTCTCCTGTTTTCTGAAAATAACCGAATAAAAAAGGCCCAGCACACAAAAGCACAGCGCAATGAAAATGATTCCTCCAATTTTTTTTGCCCAGCCACGTCTTTCGTCTTTCTTTGAATCCTTTGATACGCTCATAATTTTCCCGCCAGAAAAAAAAGTCACTCCTGTCCAACCAACAAAACAGGACCTTAAATTGTTTGTAAATCTATCACAATTTCAGCACAATTGCTATCGGGAACCTCTAAAAAAAATTAGGTATGGCTCTCCATTTTAGGCTGACTTGATGGTGTAATGTTTTATTCAACATCGCCAAAAGTTTCTTTGCCAGTTGAATCCGCAAAATAATCGAATTCATTTACTTCTATACCTTCGTAACCAGCATTCTCTGAATGAAAATCAATCGAGGGATTTTTTTTACGAACAAATGAAAAGAATTCCTTCATCCTCCTGCCAAAAGGATATTTCTTTATTATAGCCTTTTGAGTTTTTTCTTGAGTTTCAAATTCGGAAGTCCCCAAATAATTTATGATGAATTCATTGGTGCTGCCTCTATATCTGTGGGCGGTATAGTGAATGATGCTTGTTATCTTCTTGTATTGAAGTTCATGGATGCCTTCGTGTTCCATCGAAAAATTTTCGTCATTGTATTCAAGTTTCCATAAAAGTGAGCTTATAAAAAAATAAGAAAACATAACTAAGAAGACCAAGAAAATAAAAACCAGACGGCCGTCAACTTCCTGCGCTCCCACAAGTTCAAATTCCCCGTTTACCATCGTTATATTGTGTGTTTCTACACTGAAGATTTCCCGTTTAACGATTGCAAGTATAATATAAGTAAGAAGAATGGTGCCCCAAATAGCAGCCGATACTTTCTTTTGAATTTTTTTTGTCATACACTCTCCTTCTTTGTTTTGCAGCTCATCGTCTTCTGATGTTCCCTTCTTAATTATAGCTTTCTTCATTCTTCTTCATCAAGTGACACTTACTATAAAAAATCAAATTCCTTTCAGCCTTCAATATTTGCATTAAAAATGCATCTCACTGATTTGTCGATTGTCCTTCAAAATGCTCACTGCTATATTGCCATTAAATCAATTAAAGCCCGGAAATCAAATGGGTGGAAAAAACATTCAAGGAGGCGTGATAAAAATATAAACGAGCAGGCGGATATGTGATACGCTAAAGAGGATTTGGCGGAACATAGGCGTTAGTTCGGCATTTTTAGTAGAGGTAATACCTCTGAAAAGGAGAAAAAAATGCCCATCAATCAGCACACATCCACCCCGCAAAAACGTCTTGAAATCCTCATGTCATCCCGTCTTGAGCCTGGTGCCGACAAAGAAAAAATCGACAGGCGCATCTGGAATTCCTTTGGCGAAAAATGGTGCGTCATGTTTACCGACCTGAGCGGATTTTCAAGGGGAACGGAAAAGTTTGGAATCATTCACTTCATGCAAATCATTTTTGAGTCTGAATGACTTATACTTCCGATTATAGAAGATTTCGACGGATTTTTGATTAAGAGTGAGGGCGACAGTCTTTTGGTTTTGTTCAAGCGTCCCGAAAAGGCTCTTCTGTGCTGCAAGAAAATCCACGAGATTTTACACGCATACAACAAACGTAAAAAATGAGGTTGAAAAAAATTTGGAAACAAGGATTTTGGTTTTGAGCAAATTGATTTTGTACCGCCCGGAGCCAAGCGCGCCTACAAGGTGAGTTTCTAGGGAATAGAGGATTCAATGCGTAGATTTTCTGCATCACAAAAATTCCACAGGAATAGCGAGGGACAAAATTTCATCTCTTTGAATTGAGACCACTTTGTCGCTGTTGCAGACAATTATGGTTTGTCCAATGTTTACATTTTTAATGCGCTTGGTTATGTACAGATTCTTTGTGTCCTCAGAATTTGGCGAGGCGGTCTTTTTTATTTCAATCGGATAAAGAGTGTTGTTTTCTTCAATAAGTAAATCAATTTCCACTTTGTCTTTGTCCCGGTAAAAATATAAAGGGGCCTCTTCTCCATTATTTGCAAATGATTTAATTATCTCGCTGACAGCATAAGTTTCAAAAAAAGCTCCTGCCATTGCACCGTTTCGCATAACTTCGGGGCTTGACCATCGTGTAAGATAGGCGGCCAAACCTGTATCTATAAAATAAAGTTTTGGGGTTTTTATGACCCGTTTTTCAACATTAACAGAATATGGTTTTAGAAGATAAACAAGGCCACTTGTAACAAGTAAAGACAACCATTTCTTTGCAGTTACCTCACTGATTCCGCATTCCCTTGCCATATCTTGATAATTCACCAGCTGACTTGTTCGGGCAGCAACTACAGTAATAAATTGCAGGAACTGTGACTCATATGCAACCTGTGTAAGATTGCGGATATCGCGTTCTATATATGTTTTGAGATAAGAGGCATAAAAATCTTTTGGCGAAACATTTCCCTTTATTACTTCTGGATAACCGCCAAGAAAAATCCGTTTCCATGTATCTTGCACGGAGTATTTTGTTTTTAAAAGAGCTTTGTTTCTTTTTAAAATATAATTTTTTGCAGGAACAAAACTTCCAGAAAAAGAATCTCCTCTTATCTCCCTTGCAGAAAGGGGATACAGCTGAACAATACCAATTCGTCCGGAAAGACTTTCCGTTGCTTTTTCCATAAGTGTAAACTGCTGATTACCCGTAAGAAAAAACATACCGCTATGTCGATTTTTATCTATCTCAATTTTAAGATAACGAAATAAATCAGGAACATATTGAATTTCATCAAACATACATGGTTCTGAGTGCAGCTCCATAAAAGTTTTTGGATCTGTTTTTGCAGAAGCCTCTTCCATTGGGTCGTCAAAAGAAATGCAATGAACTTTACGGACATTTGTTATTTTTTTTAAAAGAGTCGTTTTACCTGTTTGTCTCGCTCCGGTCACCAAAACAGAAGGAAAAGATTTTGCAAGTCTTTTAATGGTTGCTTCTGAATGCCGATCAACAAAATCCATAGGCACCGCCTTTAATCGTGGGATAAACCAAAGTCTTATTATATTTTATCCCATATTATAATTTTGTCAAGAGTTGAATCTGAAGTTACGCTATGGCAAACATATTTCATTATATGTTCTTCCGGTCCGCAGTTGGAGCAGGCATACCGGTCTTAATATTTATTGTAGTCCAGATCCTTTATAATCATTTTTACAATCCTTTGCTCAAAAACATTTCCATAGGCTGTTCGTAGCCCGGGATATTCATTACAAGACTGCCGCAATCTTTGTAGCCGTTTTTTCTATAAAAGTGTTGGGCTGTTTCATCAACCTGAGTTG
>DGGQ01000202.1:3221-4369 GCA_002392275.1 Treponema sp. UBA3870 | reverse complement strand
GCGGGTTCTTCTTCCACCACTTCGGTCTTCACGGGTTCGGGAGCGCTCTGCGCAGGCGTCACGTCCTTGAGGAACTTGGAGGCAACCACCAGGGCAAGTCCAATAACCACGAGAATAATGACGATTACCTTCCCCTTGGAGCCACCCTCCCCTTCGGCAGAACCCGAAGGCTTGCCCGGGTTACCGTCAGAAAGGTCCGTAAGGAGGCTTGCAAACTTGGAACCGTTCTCGGCGGCATACCAGTCCAGCACCCGCTTGGAATCCAGGCCCAGTTTGGTGCTCACGGAGTTCAAATAGCCGCGCAAATAGGCCTGCACCGGAAACGCCTTCCAGTCGCCGGCCTCAATCAAGGAAATGTTCTTTTCGGACAAACGCGTGGCCGTGGCAAGGTCTGCCACCGTCATGGATTTTGCTTCGCGGGCGCGGGCCAGGTAGGCTCCCAGCCGTTCATCGGGGCGTTTATCTTCAACAGGATTACTCATACCTTCACCTTCAAATTCTTAAGCATGTCTAGCGTGCGGGCTACAGGAAGCCCCACTACATTGTAATAGCATCCGCGGATAGAGCGGATCAGGCGGGCTCCGTTTGTCTGGATGCCGTAGGCCCCCGCTTTATCCATTGGGTCCAAAGAATTTACATATTCTTCCAGCTCCTGTAAGGAACAGTCCCTAAAAAACACCTCCGTTTCCTCTTGGGAGGCGTCTAGGAGCATGCCTCCGTGGGCCACCGCCACACCGGTAATCACCTTGTGGGAGCGTCCGTTCAGGGACTTGAGCATCCGGAGAGCGTCTTGTTTGTCCTTGGGCTTTCCGAGAGGGCGACCGTCCAGAAACACCAAAGTGTCAAAGCCCAGCACCACGGCGGAAGGGTCCTTCTTGGAGACCGCCAAGGCCTTTTGGCTAGCGTTTTCGCGGGGAATGTCCAGGGGATTTTCTGCGGTAGGCTTTTCTTCTTCGCCCGACACCGAAACGCGGAACTTGACCCCGATTTGCTCCAGGATTTCGCGCCGGCGAGGGGACCCGCTGGCAAGGACCAAGTCTACCGGCTTTAAACACTCTTCCATAGAAGGAAATGTAGCAAAATGAGGGAAGCCCGACCTATCCCACAAGGTCCATCAGGTCATAATACATGAGGCGCGTGTGGGGGTC
>DGGQ01000202.1:2542-3109 GCA_002392275.1 Treponema sp. UBA3870 | reverse complement strand
GCATCAAGGTAGGCGTCCACAGTCAGGAAACGACAACCGGTCTTGTTTTCAACAACGAACATTGACTTGATGTAATCCAACATTCCAGAGCCAATCTGGTTTCCTTTTGCGGAGACATCAACGCCCAGACGGCACAACTTGACCGCCGGGTAACTTTTAAGGCGTTTTTCGTTCGGAAAACCGTTCTTTTTACGAAATCGGTTGAATTCCGTTTTATCCTTGAAATCAGTTATTGCCACCTTGTCGTTTGCTAGACTGCAATAAGCCAAAATTTGTCCCGTATTGGGATTGGCATACGCATAACTTACAGAAATCAGGTGTTTTTGGAACGCCGGGGCATGATTCAATATAAAGTCGTTCAAATCCCTGTCGCCGCAGTCAAATCTTTTGATTGAGTCCGTCGAATTTAAGCGAATGAACTTAAAAGATGATAACTCTATACTTGGTTGAACCACGGGTCGATACCTCCGTTGGCCGCTTCGCGGGCGCGCTTTTCGCGCATTCCCTCCTCGTAGGCCTTCTTGAAAATTTCGTAATTCCGCTGGATGCGGGCACGAACTTCCGGAG
>DGGQ01000202.1:0-2384 GCA_002392275.1 Treponema sp. UBA3870 | reverse complement strand
TGTTATACCATATAGAAAACTGGCCTAGGGCCAGGCGGCAACCAGTCAAGTCGGTTCCATTGCCACAAATATACCTATTAACAATGCAAAAAACAAGCCCCGAGCATGAGAGCTTGCATTTTACCTTCAACTGCCGCCGTAAATCAACCTATTTGCAGCAAGACCGCCAGCTTTTCGCACATGACAAAGCATGGGCCATGGCCTTCGCCTCGCTACTAGTCCTGCAAGCAACGGACAGAGCCGGCGAAATCTTTGTGGCTGTAGCCCAGGAACGCACGCTGGCTGCTGCTGTACATGTCCACGTAGCGGGCGGACTCTCCGTCTTCCTCAGTAGCACTCCAGAAGAAGGCCACGTCGTAAGCACCGTAGAAGTTGCCATTGGAGTGCCTAGAACCAGCGGGCAGCGCGGAAAAGCCGTAGGCATCAGTACCTCTGAGATCAAAGGGCAACCAGTAGTCACTCGACCTAAGAACCTCGATCGCTTTGTGATCACCACCCACTGCCGTGAACAGGGTTAGCCATTCGGTAGATGTTGGCAGGTGCCAGCCACTTGGGCAAACGCCTCGAACAGGGTATGGCGGCCTGCATATCTTTTTATAGCCGCAGCCCTTGCCGTTCGTGGTCCATGTGCCGGCACTGTCCATGGCGGCAGCCCATGTATAAAGGCGACCGTACTCGGTGGTGCAGTAGATGGCTTCACCATAGGGACAGTAGCTGCTTGCCGTTTCGTAGTTCAGGTTCTCGGCCATCCATACTTGCGAACCGATGGTCACCGTCTTGTAGGTCTGTCCATCGCGGCAATCCGTCAAGGTTCCGTCTTCAATGAGGCTTGAACAGGCAGACGAGCCTTGCGACGAAGACGATTTCACGGAACTGCTGCTTGACTTGGCAACGGAACTTGAAGAGAATCTCACAGAACTGCTGCTAGATTTTACAACGGTGCTTGAAGACAACTTCACAAAACTGCTATTTGATTCCGCAGAACTGCTGGATTTCGGCATTTCACTGGACGAAAACAACTGGGTAGCGGAGCTTCCGGGGGCGGAGGGCCATTCCTCCACGGGATTCCACTGATTGCCTTCGCAATTTTCGGTGCAGCCGGGAAGATCCCCGATTGTCTCCACGCCACCTTCTTCGGGTGTCAAAGCATCCTTGCCTCCTCCAGAATCACCACAGGCCGCGAGAAGCAGGGCGGAAACACTCACGAAAAAAAGCTTCCCCTTGATAAGCATTTTTGACAACATTCGGTCCCTCCACACTAAACACTGTTTTATAAGCTTTCAAAAATTTTTTTTATATCCTGATTTTCAAGAGGTTGAGGTTTCATTTCGACATCTCGCTCATTGTAAACAGCGTCCTCGTCCAAAGATGGATAAAAGAACCATTTTCCGTTAAAACGTTCAAAATAGGATTGTCCCATTATTTCAGACAGGTTATTGTTAGATGTTTTTATTTGGATACGGTCAGGAAAATCCATAAAGGCGAACGGGTCAATATAAAGTTCCAACCATTTCTCGTCTAATTGGAATCTTGTTTTCTTGTAATTTTTTCTTCCGTTGTCATATACATTTTCCCAAACAAATCCTTCGGGCAAGTTTACCGCAAATTCTTTGAAACTAGTATTTTCCCTGGCATCATTGAACAATTTTGTCAAATCATTTAAATTCGAAATTTGCCTTTCTATGTTAATCATGGAGCACTCTCTCCTCTATTTTTTTTAGGTTATCCAGCAGGTTGATTGTTGCCTGTAGCTCATTTTTTATGTCGCGAGTGGTTACACCCTTTACCATCTTCGACATCCTTCCCTTTTGCTCTGAGACATCAAGAAGAATCGAATTAATCATGTCCAAAATGGACATTCTAGCCACCTTCTTTGAAAGATATGCATAAAGCATATTTGCCAAAAAGGATATTGCAAAAGGAATAATCAGCGTACTTATGGGGTCATTCCATGAAGAATACATGCTGTTACAAACAAGTAAAAGCAAAAGGACGAACGCCATCGACAACAGTTTATTTTTCATTCCAACTTCCTGCTTGAACAATGTCCGCATTTAACAATTCTGAATGTAAAAAAAAAAAACAAAAACAAGTAAATTTTCATTTACATTACTAAACTGCCCATTTTAGGCGTTTTTTAGGGGTTTTAGGGGGCATAGCCCCCTAGGCGAAGGGGTAGGCCGAGATACAGCTCGGCCGAGGGGGAGGCCTCCCCCTTTTCGATTCGGATTTCGGAATTATGATTTCAGAGCACTCAAAAAAAAAACCGAGCCTCATGCATAGAGCCTTTTACCCGCAAGCGGATCCTCGCATTGGTTCGACTTCGCTCACCACGGGACGCGAGAATGACGACTCATAACTCACAACCCACAACTCATAACTCA
>DGGQ01000006.1 GCA_002392275.1 Treponema sp. UBA3870 | reverse complement strand
TGTTTATGGAAATCGGTTCCGAGGGGCTCAAAACTGTTATTGCCCAGGACAAGCTTGCCGCCGCGTACATTTTCCTTTCCCAGGGAACACCGTTTATAAATGGAGGACAGGAATTCCTCCGAACAAAGATGGGAAACGAAAACAGCTACAATGCGTCCGACAAAATAAACCAGATAGACCTCTCGATGAAGAAAACTTACATGGATGTCTTCAACGTCTACAAAGGACTTATCGCTCTGAGAAAGGCAAACCCGGATTCGTTCGGAAATAAAACTGATTCCACCGCCGACAACGGAAAGGATTCCGAGGGAAAAAATGTCAGGGGCGTCACAAAATATGCGACAGGAGATTTCCTCGTGTATTTCAACGCGACGAACGAAAGCTATGCAATCGACACAGCGGGCTATACTAAATCCGTTGACGTAAGCGGAGGCTCTCCGGTTGAAAGCACAAAACTTCCTTCAAGCGTGGAAGCCTTGAACTTTGTAATCCTGAAAAAATAAAAGGCATCAAGAGAAACTCTTTTAGCCCTCGGCGGCTATGTAGGATGATTTTTGAATGTCTTTCGACTTTGAAGGCCCGGACAATTTTGTTGTCTGGGCTTTTTAATATAGACTCAAGTGTCGCAGCTTAAACTTTTTGGCCGCCCATTTTCCAGAATCCCGACGACATGAGGTGTTTGAAAATCCTTCATATCCTAGACGAAATGACCTAAAAATTTTATAATAGATTCTATGGGTGGAATTAAAGACAAAAAAAACGCCGCGGCTTCGGATAAAAAGGCTGCGTCAAAATCAACAAAAAAGACAGCTGAAAAAAAATCTGCTGTAAAAGAAACCAAGACAAGTACAAAAACAGTTGCCGCAAAATCAACCAAGACTGCGGTAAAATCATCCGCTGCGAAGACTGTCAAGACTGCTCCCGCAAAAGTTTCAAAGATTGCGGAAAAGACTGTTCCCATAAAGACTGCCGAATCAAAAACAGCCGCCATAAAATCAGCTCCCGCGAAAAAAACTCCAGTCAAGGATTACGATGAATCACAGATAAAGCACCTTGATTCCCTTGAGCATATCAGACTCCGAAGCGGAATGTACATCGGAAGGCTTGGTGACGGATCGAACCAGAACGACGGAATCTACGTGCTTTTGAAAGAAGTCATCGACAATGCCGTTGACGAGTTTATCATGGGATTCGGAAACGTGATTGACGTTGTCGTTCAGGACGGCACTGTGAAGGTGCGCGACTACGGGCGTGGCATTCCTCTCGGAAAAGTCGTGGACTGCGTGAGCCAGATAAATACGGGCGCAAAATATAACGATGATGTTTTCCAGTTCTCTGTCGGAATGAACGGTGTGGGAACCAAGGCCGTCAACGCTCTCTCTTCATATTTCAGGGTCGTGTCGGTCAGAAAGGGCGAATACTGTCAGGCGATTTTTGAGAAGGGAAAGCTCAAGGAAGAGAAGACCGGAAAGCTTGAAAAAAGACAGCCGGACGGAACATATTTTGAATTCACTCCTGATGAGGAGGTTTTCGGAAAATATTCGTTCAACATGGAGTTCGTTGAAAAGAGGATGTGGAATTATGCTTACCTCAATTCGGGACTAAAAATCAGGCTGAACGGACAGGAGTTCCAGAGCGAGAACGGACTTTTTGATTTGCTCAACCGTGAAATTGAAAACGACTGTCTTTATCCAATCGGAAGCTATCAGGGAGACCGCATAAAGTTTGCGTTCACCCATACCAATTCCTATGGCGAGAATTATTTTTCTTTTGTAAACGGACAATACACGGCGGACGGAGGAACCCACCTCAATGCGTTCAAGGAAGCATTTGTCCGTACCGTCAACGATTTCTACAGCTCCAACTATCGTGCTGAGGACATACGCGATGGAATGACCGCAGCCCTTTTGGTAAAAGTCAAGGATCCTGTTTTTGAAAGCCAGACCAAGAACAAGCTCGGAAACACGGACATACGCCAGTGGATTATGACGGAGGTTCAGTCAGGTCTTACTGATTGGCTCCATAGAAATTCGGATGCCGCAAGAAAGCTGAAGGAAAAAATCGAGGCGAACGAAAAACTCCGCACGGAACTCAACGCTGTAAAAAAAGAGGCGAGGGAAGCCGCAAAAAAAATCAGCATAAGAATCAAAAAACTCAAGGACTGCAAGTTCCATGTACAGGACGGCGCGAAAGGCGAGAACTCGATGATTTTCATAACCGAGGGAGATTCCGCATCGGGAACGATGACCCACTCACGCGATGCGAACTACCAGGCGATTTTCTCATTGCGCGGTAAACCACAGAATATGTGCGGAAAAAAACAGAGCGAAATCTACAAGAACGATGAGCTTTACCAGTTGATGATGGCTCTTGGAATCGAGACCGACGTTGAAAACCTCCGCTACTCCAAAATAGTGATTGCAACCGATGCCGATAACGACGGATACCACATCAGAAATCTTGTGATGACTTTCTTCCTTGGATTTTTTGAGGAGCTTGTCACCAGCGGACGTGTGTTCATTCTTGAGACTCCTCTTTTCCGTGTGCGCAACAAAAAGGAAAACATCTATTGCTACACCGAGGAAGAACGCGACAAGGCACAGGCAAAACTTGGAAGGGGATGCGAGACCACACGCTTCAAAGGACTTGGAGAAATCAACCCGTCCGAGTTCCGCCAGTTCATTGATCCGAACACGATGCACCTTACCCCGGTTGAAATCAGCCAGCTTAAGGCGGTTCCAAAAATCCTTTCTTTCTATATGGGAAACAACACACCTGAGAGAAGGGAGTTCATAGAAAAGCATCTTCTTCAGGACATTGATGCGTAAGGGGCAGGCAGATTATGGCTTTTGTAAAAAATCTTTTTGATAAAAACTTTATTGAATACGCGAGCTATGTTATCCGCGACCGTGCGATCCCGGATTTGGAAGACGGACTTAAACCTGTCCAGCGTAGAATCATGCACACGCTTTTTAAAATTGACGACGGACGATTCCACAAGGTTGCCGGTGTCGTCGGTGAATGCATGAAATACCATCCGCATGGAGACGCTTCGATTGGCGGCGCTCTGGTCGTGCTTGCGAACAAGGGAATATTCATCGACAGGCAGGGAAACTTCGGAAACATGTACACCGGGGACGAGGCGTCCGCGCCACGTTACATTGAGTGCCGTGTGAATCCGCTTGCAAAGGATTTTCTCTACAACCCGAACATCACGGAATATGTCCCGAGCTATGACGGTCGAAACGAGGAGCCTGTTGTGTTCCGCGCAAAAATTCCGGTCGCTCTGATTATAGGGGCGGAGGGTATCGCTGTCGGAATGAGCACGAAGATTCTTCCATATAATATCCGCGAGGTTTTGGAGGCAGAAAAAAAAGCTCTCAGGGGCGAAAGTTTTGAAATCTACCCGGACGTGCCTACAGGTGGTCTTATCGATGTCTCCGGATACAACGACGGAAACGGAAAATTGATTACGCGCGCAAAGTTTGACATGAGCGATGAAAAGA
>DGGQ01000024.1 GCA_002392275.1 Treponema sp. UBA3870 | reverse complement strand
TATGGAGCCTGAACGCCACAATGCCAACCTCGTCCCCCGAAACAGCAACAATTCCAGAAATTTCCCAAGGATGGGTACCGACCGGGTTCAGAAGATACGGATCCTTGTGCTGAGGTGAGATATTAAACATCTGCGAAAAAGCGTCCTGACAGGAGCTTAAAAATGGATTAAGAAATGAAACGTCCATACCTATATTCTACACCAGTTTTTTAAATAATGGTAGAAAAAAATTTATTTTTTCAGATGCTCCAAAAACTCCAGCACGAACACATATAACAATTTGTTGTAAATCAGCCAGCCCGTTTTAGTGTCTTGATTAAACCATGGCAAGCCCCGCTCCACGGAGGTTTTTCAGAAAATCCACCACGCACTGATTTTTTTCCGCAAGATTTTTCATCAGCGACACGTTTCTGTTTTTTGTCCCCAAAGCATAAAGCGCATTCTGGAAATCACGGACGGAAACATTTTTCAAAATATTTTTTTCCCTGCACAAATCCTGCATGTAGAGCCAGCAAAAATTTTTCCCCCCGTCCACAGGATTTATTGGACCGCACAGCCAGTACAGCCTTGAAATGTCAATTGGAGCAGAAAAATCTCTTTCCTTTTTTTTCTCGTAGCGGCGGATACTTTCTTCTATATAATCTGATTTTACAGTTGGTTCAGGAGTTTTAAAATCAAACCAGCGGTTCACTTTTTTATTCAGCGACTCGCCGTGCATCCATGCCTGAAGAGCGCGGTTCAATCCATCGCTAAATTTTTCGGAGCGGTCTTCTCCTTGGAAATGGAGACCGTTTTTTGCGAATACCCCCGCCCCCTTTGGTTCAATCGGTTTTAAATCCGGGTGCATACCCTTTTCCCATTCCGAATAGATACGTGAGTGCCGGGTCAAAACAAATTTGTGCCAGAAGGAACTGTCCAGAAGTTCTGCGGCATACATCTGACGGAGAGTTTCCATTGAGTTGATTGTGTCCTGGTCGCTCTGGTTCCAGTATCCGTAAATCATGTAGGCATGGACAAGCACACCGTTTTCCTTGAACGCGCAGCATGCTCCAACAATAGAGTCGATGTCCGTTCCCTTGTGGATTCCGTCCAGTCCGCTTCCCGTCGCAATCTCAATTCCACCGCTTACACCAACCAGACCCGAGTATGAAAAAAGCGAAACCAAATCATAAGAAAAATTTTTTTCAAAGCGAATGTTGCCCCAAAATGAAAAACGATTTTCCGAAGCAGAATTTAAAAGAGAAAATTTTGTCAGAGCGGAAATTGGCATGGCCTCGTCAACAAAATGGATTCCCCAAATCTTTTTTTTCTGTGCCTGCTCCAGAAGTCCTCCGTACAGCTTTTCGATTTTTGTCTGCCGGTAGCCCGAAACATAGTCCAGAGTCACATCACAGAAATCGCATTTGTGCCAGTAGCATCCGTGCGCAAGATAGACCTTGAGCCAAGAGCCGTCGGACCAGAGTCGCTGCATTGGATTTGTGTCGTCAATCATCCTAGGGTATTTTGAAAAATCAATGTCGGAAAAATCTGGAACAATTTCCGCTGTGACGGTCTCCTCAAATTTTTGAAAACCAGGGTCGCTCTCTTTTTGTGCAATTATTTTTTCTCCATCGAAAAGCCGCATCTTGTAGAGTTGATTTAAAATCTTTTTTCCATTTCCACATTCTTTTTTTTGATTCAGAAGGCCGCTTTCAAATAGAGCCTTGTACGATCCGTATCCACGGTCATAGCTGATTGAATCAACATAATCAAAAATTTTTTTGTCGCTGATTTCGCGAAGCTCCGTGTTGATAAATCCACCGCCGATTGAAATAAAAACTTTGTCGCCGTAATGCTGCCTGAAAAATCTTGCGGTATAAAGGGCAGCCGTAAATGTTCCAGCGAACGGAACTGAAATGCAGATTAAAACCTTTTTTCCGGAATCAAAATTATTGGAAAGCTCTTCCGTGAATTCTCTTGTGGCAAAAAATCGCTGTAGAGTTTTTTCATAAAAAGTTTTCAGGACAGGAGAATCAAGCCCTTTTTCAATCTGCGCAAAACTTGTCTCGCTTATGGCAAGGGACTCCGCGTAACGCACCAAAGAAAATTCGCTGTCAAAAACCACGGCTATAAAATCTGCAAGGTCCGCAAGCGCAAGGCTGGCCAAAAATCTAGCGTCATCCGTTGTCGGCTCGTGGTCCAGATTTGAAAGAAAATTTTCCATGCGCATTCCACGTGGGGCGAAAGGTGAAAAAATAAAGCCGTGACACAATTCCCGACCGCTGGTCCGGCAGTCCGGGTTATCGCCTGAAGGATTTCCATCCCGAAGGATTGCGACGATTGACTCAATCCAGTCTATCCATCTTGAACTTTCGCTCACATAACGTAGCAATGCCTGCGCGCTTCCACTGTCTCCATTTTTTAATGCCTCATCATATTTTTTTAGCGCAATGTCTGTACATTTTTCAAAAAGACATTCAAGTCCCCTGCGGCAAAAGATTTCATTGAAAAGCTCAATGCTCAAATCAAACCAACGGGCATCCAGATTCTGCGTTTTAAAAAATGATTTCAGATATGCCCCGGATGGGTATGCGGTATTTAATTGCACGAGCGGCGGCAAAACAATAAAAGCGTCCATATTTAATTTTAGATTTAATTCTTTTTAAAATCAATAGACCGCCAAAAAAAATCGCTGACTGATACGGGATGCATCAACCAGCGATTTCTTGGATTTTATAGCGGGCAAAATCAAAAACTCCTACTCCACTCTAATTGATCCGCTTGTGGCTTTCAGTTCAAGTTCAATATCTCCATTTCCAATTCTGTCGGTTCCAGATTTTCCTCCAGAAACACCTGTCTTAGAATTTTTGTAAGTGCCGCTTGTTGTTGAATATTTTATGCCCAGGCTGCTTTCGTCAGGCACAGACAGATGGAGCGATCCGGAAACAGATTTAAGCGAGCTCCTTTCCTTTAGCGGGGATTTCAGTTCAGCCTTGATACTTCCAGATGTCACATTCGCGTCGATTGAATCAAACGATCCTTCCAGTTTTATGCTTCCGCTACTTGATTTGCAGTCAAGTGTTTTTATTGTGCTCCCCGAAATTTTTATGGAGCCGCTGGAGCATTTCAAATCCACGTCATTGCTTTCGCAATTCTCGAGTGAAACGGAACCGCTGGAACATGAACAATCAATAGATGGAGTCTTGATGTTCACCATGGACAGTGAGCCGCTGCTGTTCTTCAAATCAATCTCCGACGGCTCGAAGGAATTTGGAAGTTCGATTATTATTTTGTGTGTCGAAAAACCATCGAACAAAGAGAAGTTGCGTTCGTCAACAATTTTCAGAACACCATTTGTTATGTACACGCTCGGCCATCTTTTTTCATTTCCGTCCAAAATGACGGCAATGTTTTTTACATCCTTGCGCTCCAGAAAAACAGAGTGGCTGCTGACATCAACATCAATTGAAGATATTTCCGATGGCGCAAAAAATGTCGACTCACTTGCGGGAACATTTTTCAAGGCCACATCGCTTCCCTTTGATTTAAATAATCCGAACATAAAATTTTTTCCTCCTATTAAACTTGCAAGTAATATAACGCACATAACAAGCGCGAGTAAAATCCATACTGCTCCCAACACTTTGCTTCTTTTCATTTTATCACTACACCCCTTTTTTGAAAACCTCAAATATTTTCGAAGACGCAATTATTTGCACTCATCATCTTTTTCATTTTTGCCGGTAAAAGCGTAGATGGCTTCCTTCACCGCGTACCCGATTACCCAGATAAGCCAGGAGATATACCACGCTCCAGTCTTGAAACTGACAAACATGTATACGACAAGAACCAGCGTCCAGTAGATTGGCATGAATGAGTCTACCGTCCTGTTGCCCCTGCGATGCCCCATTCCGCTGGATTCGGCTGAATCATTTTTTGTAAGGTAGTCCTTCACATCCTGCGGCGCGCTCATGTTCACATAGACAATAAAAGCTGTTCCGACCGCGGCAAAAACAAACATGAGAATCAGTCCGATAATTCCCGTCTTGTCTTCGTTTCCCAATCCAAAAACCGATGTGATACCTGGAAGTCCAATCAGACATACAAGTCCAAGGACGTAGAGTACAACTGAAATTGAGGTGTACTTCGCTCGTTTCTTTCTGTATTCGTCAATCTTTATCTTCAAATCCATCTCCGGCTCCAGCGATTTCAAAAGCTCGTCAACATCTCCAAGATCCGCAAGTGAATCCGTGTATGCCTGGTTCTCGGATTTGCCTTCAGCGATGTGCGCCTCAAAATGTTCGTTCAGTGTGGAAAGAATTTCTTCCTTAAGCTCCATGGCTTTTTTTGTTTTTGGAACGTCCTTGAACAGAACGTCAACATAGTTCTTTATCTTTGAATCCATCGTTTTCTCCTTGTATTGAAGATTGCTTTTTAATTTTTTTCCAAGTCCGCCAAATCGTTTCTGTAGTTGCCAACCACAAGCCTGTCGATTATCCCCTGAATTTCTAGCCAGTCCCTTTTGTTTTCCTTCAGGAACTCGCGACCCTTCGGTGTGATGGAATAGTATCTTCTGCGCGCACCGGAGTTTTCGTCTCCCCAGTAGGACAGAATCAGTTCCCCATCTTCAAGCCGCCGGAACGAAGTATAGAGCGTTGCCTCCTTCAGTTCAATTTTGGCATGGCTATATTCTTTAATCACCTTGTTGATTTGATAGCCATAGCTGTCCATGTGATTCAGCTGCTCCAGTATTATCGTATCCGTCAATCCTCTAAGAATATCAGAATAGTTTAACAAGTTTCCTCCCTGCCAAAAGGCTTTTCAGAATCTACATAACTTATACACCACAATACCTCACCTGTCAAGGTATTCTATCAAAAAAAAGCCCGATTCAAGAAAACTTTTATTTCTGAACCGGGCTTCATGCTTTTTAATTTTAGGTTAACACCTCAGCTCCCCTCCATGGCATTGATGTTGACCAGACTTGTGTTTTCAAGAGAATAAGGACCGGCCAGACAGTCGGCAAGGGCATTCGCCGTATCAATAGCGGTCAGACAGTCAATGTCACGTTCAACGGCAAGACGTCGCAGCTTTACACTCTCGGCAACAGGATCGCGTCCCTTTGCTGATGTAGAAACAACATAAACAATTTTTCCGCTCTCAAGCAGTGTCATAACATTGTCGCCATAATTTTCATGCACCTTCGCAACACGGACCACATCCATTCCGCTGCGCTCAATTGTGTCGGCGTTTCCGCTTGTGGCGTACAGGGTGAATCCCAAATCAAAAAACTTTTTCGCAAGCGCGGGAAGCTCTGGCAAATCGGAATTGCGAACAGAAAACAGAACCCCAAAATCATCCGCACCGCCTTCATGGACATTCGGTCTGAACATTTTCCATCCTGCGGCGCTCATTCCTTTGAATATGGCCTCCTCCCTTGTGGCCGCAATGCCCAGAACCTCGCCTGTGCTTTTCATCTCGGGACCAAGATGCGTGTCCACATCCATAAGTTTCTCAAAACTGAACACAGGAACCTTCGCAGCAAAATAGTTTGGCTTACGGTAAAGTCCTGTTCCGAATCCCATGTTTTTGATTTTTTCTCCAAGCATCGCCCGTGTCGCAAGCTCAATCATCGGAATCCCGCTCACCTTTGAAAGGTATGGAACGGTGCGGCTGGAACGTGGGTTTGCCTCTATTATGTACAGGTCGTTCTTGTAAATCAGGTACTGGATGTTGACAAGTCCCTTTGTTCCAAGCGCAAGTGCAAGATCTGATGACTGGCGCACAATTTTTTTCTCAATTTCCCCATCAAAATTTCCTGGATAGATTGCTATGGAGTCGCCAGAATGTATTCCGGTCCGCTCAACATGTTCCATTATGCCGGGAATCAGAACGTCCTCGCCGTCACAGATGCAGTCCACCTCAAGCTCCGTTCCTTCCATGTATTTGTCAATCAGGACGGGGTTCTCGATTTTTTGGCGCAGAATAATGGCCATGTACTCCTTCACGTCCGCACTGTTGCGTGCCACAATCATGTTCTGGCCGCCAAGCACATAGCTCGGACGCAGCAAAACTGGATACCCGATTCTGGCGGCGGACTCAAGTGCCTGCGCCTCGGTAAAAACTGTCTGCCCCCTTGGTCTCTTGATTTCAAGACGGTCGCAAAGTTCTTCAAAACGCTCCCTGTCCTCGGCAAGATCTATTGAATCCGCGCTTGTCCCAAGTATGTTGATTTTTTTGGAATCCAGAAATTTTGTCAGCTTGATTGCTGTCTGTCCACCGAACGCAACCACAACGCCGACAGGTTTTTCAACGGCGATAACATTCATCACATCGGCGGGTGTGAGAGGTTCAAAATAAAGTCTGTCCGCAGTGTCAAAATCAGTGGAGACCGTCTCGGGATTGTTGTTGACAATCGCCACTTCGTAGCCCAGTTTTTTGATTGCGCGCACACACTGGACACTTGCGTAGTCAAATTCAATGCCCTGACCAATTCGGATTGGACCAGACCCAAGCACAAGAATCGATTTGTTCCGTCGACCCATATCAGCTGAATCTGCTTCCTTTTTTATGTTCATACTTGCCCCCAAAAAAATAGCGACACCGCTACTACCAACGATGTCGCCATTGACAGATTCACTCTATCACTTTTTCAAATCTTTGGGAAGATTCCTGTCCATTTTTTTCAATGGTGCACCAAATTCTAAATTTTTTTCCTAAAAATGAACGTCCTGTAGTTGCCGTAGATTTCATCACTGAATGCATCATAGACAGCCTCGCTGACCATAGAAAAACCATGGCGCAAATACCACTGCCAGTCACAGTCGCAGTCGGTCCAGAGGTAGAGATTCTTTTTGCCATCGGCACGGAGTTTTTCGCACACGCTGTCCAAAAGTTTGGAGCCGCATCCCTTTTTCCTGCTGACAAAAAGTGAGAGCTTTATATCGTCATCCTCCATCATTCCGAATGTCCGTCCGTCCATCCACTCGATATATTCCCTGCTCATGCGGGTCGCCTTCCTGAGTTCTTCTGGAAATCGGTCTATGTTTTCGCCATACCATTTATCGACTGAAGACAGGTCTCCCTTTTCCGCAAAAAAAGTGGCCGCGCAAAATCTGCCGCACTCATCCAGCTGAAACCTGTAGTCGTTTTCAAAAATGCTGCTCCGCACAATATACTCCACATCAAA
>DGGQ01000045.1 GCA_002392275.1 Treponema sp. UBA3870 | reverse complement strand
TGTCGCCCATCATAAAATAGCAGTTCTCGGGTATGTACGATGGATTGCCGGAGCTGTCGTTCGCCGGGAAAAGCCCCATGTTACGCTGGTCCATCCTCACGACATAGTTCACAAGGCGACTGAGGACCTCGAACTGCTCGTCAAGGTATGAATCCGAGCTAAGCTGGAGACCGTCGGCATTGTTCGAAAGAAGCTCTCCGCTGCGCACCATGATTCTTCCAAGTGTCAGCTTGAACATCAAATTGAGGCGGAACCGGGAATCGGTATAAAGGTCCCCTCCCACAAGTGACGAGCCAACCACGCTGCCCTTCTCCGTATATCTGTTCAGGTCACCAAGACCGGTGTACCAGTCGTTCATAAAATGGTTGAACCAGTCCGCTCCACCGTCCATTGTCAAAAGACGTGAGATTATTCTCGACGAAAGCGACTGCAGCCCGTAAACCATAAGGTCGTCGGTTGATATGAAGCCTTCCCCGGACACACCTTCGGCACCAATGGCGACTTTTGCGAAACGGTTGGAAAGGGACATGCACTCAAGCTTCGCGGACTCCAAATCAAGATTGCGTCTCTCCTCCTCAACCTGCAATGTATCGTTGTACGCCTCCTGGCTTATCGGGAAGTACTTGACCTTCTGCTTTGTGGCTGCCGGAAGTGCGTTAAGATTCCACACCGCCCATCCATTGTCCGCCGGAATCTGCCGGAATTCTGAATTTGCGGTCCTTGCGTACAGATTTCCATCCATCAGCATGAGCTGCTCGCCTGGGAGACCGACCACACGTTTAACAAGCGGATCCGCCTTCTGGTTTCCATTCTCGTCCTTGTTCGTTTTTACAAATGTAAGTGTCAGCATGTACACAAACTGGGACATGAAAGTTTCTACCTCGTTCTTCCTGTCGTCCGAATAGTGGGGATTTCTGAAAACAACAATGTCGCCACGCTCGTAGTTCTGGATGTACGGAAGGCCCACGTCGCTCAAAGGAAATTTTGGACCGGAAAGTGTTTTGCCCACGGCCACGCGGTCCCCAATCAGGAAAGTTGACACCATGGACTCCGACGGAATCTCGTACAGCTGGAACACAAATATGTTGAGAAGGACAATGGTGAACACGGCCTGCACAAGAGCGTCAACCCACTCGGCAGCTTCAATGCCCACCCTCTTGATTCCATGGTAGACCTTCTTTGGATGCTCCTCCAGATAAGCCGCCCACTCTGGACATACCTTGCCGAATCTTTTTTCAGAAAGGAAGAAAAGAATCACGAAGGACAGAATCGTTATCGCCACCCAGACAAGGGCCGCGGCCAAATCCAGTGGATACGGGCATCCCTTTTCTCCGGCACGCTGAATCACGAACGCGGATATCAACACAAAAGGCTCGTACTGGAAAAACCTTCGCACCATGCCCAGATGCTTGAATTCCTTCTTCCTGAGCAGCAGAATGACGGTCACATAAAAAAGTGCCGCGGTGAAGAGAATTGCAAGCGGAAACGCCAAAACAGAAATGTCCCTGTGGAAAGACACACACAGAAACGAAAACACGGCCGCAAGAGCCAGATTGATGTATATAAAGACTTTCAGCTTTCTCATAGAATCAAATATAGCAAAAAAATTGACAATATACTATAGTTTTTTTGTTATAAGGCATCTACAAAAAACCATTTTCAGTGACTTTTTATCGATGCCAGCGAGTCTAAAAGCCCGAAATTACAGGGTTTTAAACATCGCGTTTTCAGACTTATCTCGAAAAACTTAAGTTCTTCGAGATTCACTACAAGCAAATCTGTGAAAAGATTTTAAAGAAAATTTCAGGAGTGCGCCATGGACCAGATTTTAAATACAGAGGCAGCAAGGGACATGCTTGACAACGACCTTTCGCTCTACAGGATTCTTCTTGAGTCCTACATCAACGACAAGATTCTGGACGGCGAAAAACTTGTGTCGCTGGAGAAAAAGGAGGACACCACCGAGGCTGCGAAATACGTCCACTACTTCAAGGGAGCGGCAAGGCAGCTTGGTGCGGAGGTTCTTGCCCGCGAGGGTCAGTCGCTGGAGGATGTTCTGCGCAAAAAGGCGGACGGGAATCTGGAGATTCTGAACAAAAATTTCATTGATGCCTATGTCACGGCGGTCGAGGCGATGAAGGTGGAGCTTGCGTCGTTGCCCGAGGAATGAAGATACGGGGAGCGTCTGAAGAAGCGCAAAAAATTGTTTCCCACGGCCTCCACAAAATCCTCAAAACCAGCACGGCACTGGACCGCGGCCTCCCTGTAGACCAGCTCTATATCGGTGGATTTGGTGAAAGGCTCGGGGCCAAGAGTCTGGAACGGGGCGTCAGTTTCAAGGAGGATTCTGTCTAGCGGAAGACTTTTTATGCACTCCCTGTTTCTCACGCTCCCGCGAAGAAGATTTTTTCCAAAAGAAAAAAACGCGTCCACACCCCTGCCCAATATGGTCCTTGCCTCTACCGGACCGAACGGAAACGAGTGGAACATCACCGCCGGGACATGCGAAAGCTCCTTAATGCTGGAGTAAATCATGTCCATGGCCTTCCTATTGTGGATTACGACCGGGAAACCATATTCCGCGGCAAGATTCAGGCATCTTTTCCACACCTTTTCCTGGGCGGGTCTGTTTTTTCTGTCCTCCTGTGAAAAAAAGTCAAAGCCAATCTCCCCCACAGCGGCAATTCGTCGATTTGAGAGCAAGTTTTCCAGATACGGCAAAAGTTTTTCATCAGGATTCTGTGGATGGATTCCAAACGCAGGCAGAATATCTCGATTTTTTTGGCAGATTTTCTCCATAATCTCAAATTCTCCTGGGTCCAGAGCGCATGAGCAGCCGTGGATTTGCCCAAAATCAAGCTGCGAGTCCCCGGCGGCCTTGACAAGTTCCACCAAATGGAAGTGCGAATCAAAAAAATCCATAGAAATCTTCCCCTCTAAGCTCCATTTTTATGCAAACGCTAAACTCGCGCCGTCCATGTTCCGAAAATAAAACCAGAGTTTGGGTGGCGTAAAGCTGTCCGCTCATAAAAGGTTATAGAAAAATTTAGTAAAATCCAAGGGAAAAGTCAAAACTGACCGGATTTTTCCAAGTTTTTCAGGTCCGCCAATTCGGTGAACAATCTTAAAGGAGCTGACTATGGGAATCTACGCAGTAAAGGGAGTTAGGGGTCGCGTTAGCTACATGAAAGTCATAAAGCAGATTGAGGACGGATATGTAGTGCGAATCGTAAAGGACGAGGACGGGTATACGGATGTGGAGACCTCATTCATATCCACCGCCCTGTTTGACAGCTGCATACGCACCGGGTATATCGAAAAAATCGACATGCCCGAGGAAAAACTAGCAGCAAACGCATGACCGCCTAAGCAAATCAATCGCGGCATTGAATCTGGCTTCCCCATCTTTCACACGGGGGAGCCAATTTATTTTAACGCCCTTCCTCTCCATTCCACGGAACCACGTCTCCTGTCTTTTCGCGAACTGGCAGATTGCGTGGTAGAGATTTTCCACCATGTCATCCTTTTTTTCAATTTTGCCCTCAAGATAGAGACTGACGTACCTGTATTCAAGCCCCAGCTTTTCAAGACGCTCCCATGAGTATCCGCTGTCGTGCAGCCCCTGGATTTCATCAACCATGCCACAATCAAGACGCTTCAGAAGCCTCCGCCTTATGTTCGACCTGACATCATCGCGGTCAAGGGTGGTCCCAATCACAAATGCATTCACGTCGGGCCGCTTTTCAAGTTTAGACCTGGCGACGGCACACTCCTCGCTTCGCATGAACATCGCAATCTCAATCGCACGCACAACCCGGTCGCGCAAAAGCAAGTCGCTCCTGTTGTGGAGGTCCGGCTTCAAATCAAGAAGCATGGAATCAAGCTCCTCCAGACTTTTTGATTCAAGACTCCTCCTTAGCTCGTCATTTTCGGGAACTGGAACAAAATCGTAGGCACGCAGGACCGAATCAATATACATGCCTGTCCCGCCGACAACAAAAGTCATCCTGTCCCTGGAGACATTTGAATTCATCAATGCGTAGAACTGCTGCTGGAAATCGAACACATTGTACTCGCTGTCAAGAGTTGCGACATCGATAAGATGGTACGGAACTGTGAAGCTTGACTCGCTTCCGTCGGGATTTTTTTCCACAACGGTATAGTCCGCCAAATCCTTTCCGCTTCCTATGTCAAGCCCCCAGTAGACCTGCCTGCTGTCGGCAGAAACAATGTCCCAGGAAAATCTTCTTGCAAGCCTGACCCCGAGAGCGGTTTTTCCTACAGCTGTGGGGCCAAGCAGAACAACGCAGTTAATCTTTTTGTCCATGTGGCATTCCGTCTACAGGACACGGCAGACTGCGCACTTCAGGTATTCGCTCTTCGGATACCCCAGAAGCACTGGATGGTCGGGACCGGCACCTCGTTTTTCAATCACCTGGATTTTTTTATGGCTGTCCATAGCGGCATGCGTCAACATGGAATAGAAGGTGGTCTCATCAAAATACGCCGAGCATGAGCATGTGACAAGGATTCCACCCTCATTCAAAAGTCTCATGGCGCGCAGGTTGATTTCCTTGTATCCACCGTAGGCCTTCTGGATTAGCTTCGCGCTCTTTGTGAAAGCGGGTGGGTCCAGAACGATTACATCAAAAGTCTCACCGTCCGCCTCATATTTTTTAAGCAAATCAAAAACATCCATGCAGAGGGTCCGCATTTTTCCTTCCGCACCGTTCAGAGCAATGTTTTTGTTGACAAGCTCAACCGCATCCGGCGATATGTCCACGCTGACAACCTCCTTTGCTCCACCTGCAACAGCGTTAAGACCAAAAGCGCCCGAATGTGTGAATGTGTCCAGAACCTTTTTTCCGTGGCAATACTTTCTGATTGCGGCCCGGTTAAACTTCTGGTCAAGGAAATATCCAGTCTTCTGTCCATGCGCAATGTCAACAACAATCTTTATTCCATTTTCGACTATGGTCACAGTGTCGGGGCCAGATTTGTAAATCCATCCGGTCTTAAGCTCAAGCCCCTCCTTCTCCCTGACGGCGGCATCGCTTCTTTCGTAGATTCCATCGCACTTGACCGATGATGTAAGGGCTGAAACAATCTCCTCCCTGAATTTTTCGCAGGCAAGCGCAAGGAACTGGACCACGAGATAGGTCTTCCCATTTTCCGCGACATATTTTTCAACAACAAGACCCGGAACAAAATCAGCCTCGCCATAGACAAGACGGCAGCTGTCCTCCGCCGAAAAATTGATTCCACGCACGGAAACGGCCCTGAAAATTGTTTTGCGCCAGTATTCGGCAGGGTCGGCCATTATGACATCCGCATGTTCCTTTCCGATAAAGCGTATAATGATTTTGGACTTCCTGTTGAACACGCCAGTGCCAAGAAAATTTCCCTTCCCGGTGTAGACCTCAACCACATCGCCGTCCGAAACTTTGGCCTCAGCAAGACCTGTCGTCTTTACACCGCTTCCGTCATCCGCATACCATTTTACTGAGAAAATCTCGTTGTCATAGACCCACGGAAACCCCTGGAGGATTTCATACTCCTCCTTTGCCTTTAAAATTACATGTGTGTAGTGATTCATGTTTCGACTATATTCCATAAACAAAAGTTTCGCAAGCCTTGGACATCCAGTCCCCCCTCCGCACAAAAAAAATCCACGTTCTTGAAATGAATGGCAAAACCTATTAAAATTGATTCATGGGCGAAACAATTTTTACTTTTTCATATCCAGAGAATTCGGGATTCGGTTCTTCTGAAATACACTTCCATTCTGGCTCCCCGGATTTGGGTGGCCTGTTCAGTGAGGCCAGCGACCATCCACGGCTTTTTGTCAGCGACACGACCATCGCATCCCTTCCGTCATTGAAAGATTTTGTCGGCTCCTTTGCTCCAGAAAAAAATGATTCAGAAAATGACACAAGGATTCGCGGAAACGACATTCTTCTGATTCTTGGTTCGGGCGAAAGATTCAAGACACTCGAAAGCGTCATGCAGATTGTCGAGACAGCGCTGGTCCACAACTTCAACCGCAACTGTGAGTTCGTGGGAATCGGAGGCGGAGTGATTTGCGACATGACGGCATTTGCGGCATCAATATACAAGCGCGGGGTTGATGTTAGTTTTGTTCCAACAACGCTTCTCGCCATGGTCGATGCTTCCGTAGGCGGAAAATCCGGCTGCGACTTCAAGGGATTCAAAAACATGATTGGCTCTTTCTGGCCCGCAAAAACTCTCCACGTCTGGTCAGATTTTGTTCTCTCGCTTCCAGAAAACGAATTCATTTCGGGGCTTGGCGAGGCTATAAAAACGGCGTTTCTTTTTTCACCGGAAATGTGGAGGACAACCGCGGAAAACAGCGAAAAAGTTCTTGCACGTGATTCCGCCCTTCTGCAAAATATAATAGAAGAATGTGTAAAAGCAAAGGCGCAGGTCGTTGAGGAAGATTTCAGGGAGCGCGGAAAACGTTCGTTCCTTAACCTTGGACACACATTTGGCCATGCCCTTGAATCCGTAGCGGGGCTTGGAACTATAACTCACGGAGAGGCTGTTGTCTGGGGAATTGGTCGCTCGCTTGATTTGGCGGCAAACCTTTCCCTCTGCAAAAAAGATTATGCGGACGGAACAAAAAAAGTTCTAGCGATGTACGGATATGACATGAATCCATCACCAAAAATTCTTTCCGATTTCAATGGCGACGAAAGCAACGCTCTGATTGAGGCAATGAAAAAGGATAAAAAAAATCAGTCCAGCGCAATCCGGGTTGTCATGCAGAAAGGACTCTGCGACACCGTTGTTCAGGATGTTTCGGACAAAGAAATAGAGGCGGTCCTAAGATGATTTCAACCGAGCATTATTTTGACTGGGCAGCGACATCCCCATGCGACGAACAGATTTTAAGGGCGGCACTAGAGGAATCAATAGAACACTGGGGGAATCCCTCAAGCATACACGAGGCAGGAGTTGACGCAAAGAAGGCCCTTGAAAAATACAGGAAAACCGTTGCCACATCCCTTGGTGTTGATTCAAAAACAATTTTCTTCACATCGGGCGGAACGGAGAGCGACCACATTCCCCTTCTCTCCATGCTGTCCAAACCCGGAAAAGGAAGCGTAGTTGCAAGCGCAATAGAACATCCCGCGCTAAGGGAAATGTCCAAGATGATTCAAAACTGCGGATGGAAAACCATAACGGTGGCCCCCGACAAAAACGGATTCATCCAGCCGGATTCAATCGCTTCGGCAATACAGGACGACACTGCCATGGTAACGGGCATGGCTGTAAACAACGAGACAGGCGCAATACAGGCAGTCAAGGAAATATCGGATGCCATAAAAAATTCCCGCGCAGGAAAAAGGAGGCCTCTCTTCCATGTTGACTGCGTTCAGGCAGCAGGAAAGATTCCGCTAAAACTTTCGGACTGGGGTGTTGATTCGGCGGCATTCAGCGCACACAAAATCGGAGGCCCAAGGGGAATCGGGGTGCTGTATCTTTCAAGGCAGATTGACTCATTTTTAAGGGGCGGCGGTCAGGAAGGCGGCATCAGAAGCGGAACGGAAAATCTTTTCGGTGCGGCAGCGGTCTCAATGTGCATGGAAAAATATCTGATAAGGAGCTCCAATCCGGAAAGCGAGAAGCGGTTCGACACGCAAAAAAAATGGACCGAATCTTTCATAAAATCAATTTCCGAAATCAACGGATGCACGCTTATACCGAAGACCCGCGTCTCGGATGATTTTTCACAAAGATTTTCGCCATGGGTGGTCCAGGCCGCATTCAAGGGGATTCCGGGCCAGGTCATGGAAAGAGCTTTGAGCACCGAGGGATTCTACATATCAACAGGGAGCGCGTGTTCATCGGGAAGACATTCCAGACCAGTTTTGGACAGCATGAATATTTCGGCAGGCGAAAAAGAGTCCGCCGTAAGATTCAGCTTTGGCTGGGGGACAACGGAAAAAGCCATGCAGGAACTTGTCGCCCAGATTAAAAAGATAGTCGGCCAGTTCAATGGCTAAGAGGTAGATAGATTATGAGATGTCCATCATGCGGAAGCCTTGACGACAAGGTGATTGAATCCCGCTCAATGGTAAACGGAGAGAGCATAAGACGCAGGCGGGAATGTAACCAGTGCCACTACCGTTTCACAAGCTACGAGCGGATTGAAGAAAAACCATTCATGGTAGTGAAAAAGGATGGAAGAAGGGAGCCGTTCGACCAGGAGAAACTTGCAAGGGGAATTGAGCGCGCACTTGAAAAAAGACCCATATCAACATCCATGGTT
Organism: Treponema sp. UBA3870; assembly: GCA_002392275.1. GTDB lineage: Bacteria > Spirochaetota > Spirochaetia > Treponematales > Treponemataceae > Treponema_D. The sequence continues at coordinate 2,900 of DGGQ01000045.1, read as the reverse complement.
GACCAGATTGTAACGGAGATTGAGGACGAGGCATACACGCAGGGAAAAATGTCACGCGAAATCTCAACATCGGATCTTGGCGAAATTGTCTTGAGACGGCTGAACGATGTTGACAAGGTGGCATACATAAGATTCGCATCGGTCTACAAGCATTTCAGCAACCTCGCCGAGTTCATTACCGAAGTGCAGAAGCTGGAAGAAAACGACTCGCCCCAAAAGTGAGACATGACTATAGAAAGCTGATTTTGTGAAAACTATTTGTTTCTATATTTCTCATAGACATTAAGTAGATTCCAATAAGTCATGGCATCCTCGTTTCCATTTTTCCCAAGCAACCTTATTCTCTCCATGAAAAAAAGCCTTTCATCCTCCGTGCATGGAATTTGGTTCTTGCTGTTGTCAACTATTTCATATAGACAGTCCAAGTCAATAAGGTCACATCCCTTCCTTATGTAATTGATGTAGTCCTCTATTTCGCCGTTGCAATAATAGTAGCAGGCAAGCTGCCAACATGCGTTGCCATCTCCGCTTTCGGCAAGTTCGAAAAGTTTGTCCAATTTTTCATCTGTAAGATTGAATGGTCCCGGATTCCATTCCTGTAGGGAAGCTTTTATAAGTGCCACAGTTCCATGTGCACCCTCTGGTTTCTTTGACTCGATTTTTCCCTTTTTCAACCCTGCACAAAAAAATGGGCTTGCACATAAAACTAACATAGTACCAACAGCTACCTTTTTGTTCATTTTTTCCTCCATCTAGCATCGCGACAAAGAAAATTAATTCATAGGCAAGGACAGCAAAAAGCTTTCCATAACTTCGTAATCCGCTGCGATGCTTGGGTCGCTTCCCGGATATCCAAGCCCACCATAAAAAGCGAAGAAGGACTGCTCGTTTTTATTTATGACATAAAAAATCATCAGCGCGCCGTCCTTTACACCACGGGAGTTGAAATATGCTGAATTGTTCAGTTTCTCTGGAAAATCCATTTTTGATTTGAATCTTTTTTTCGTCATTTTACCGAATTCCCAGCTATAAAATTTATCATTGTCAAAATCATAAATTTCAAAACCATACCAATCTAGCCCACCGCCATACGAACCAGAGTTTGATATGCTCTCAAGGACTATTATATGCTCCCCGAATTTCTTTGCATTTTTCTCCCAAAACTTTATGAATCTGTCGGTATCACGATTTTCCAAGACAGCCTCTATCTTTTCAGCCTCTTCCAAAGTCCTAAGTTTTGCAATCGGTGCATTTATGATAAAATCAAGCTGCTGGTTGGATTGCGCATACAAAGAATGTGCAAAGGAGCAGCAAATCAACAGCAATAATATTTTTATTCTTTTCATTTTACCAAGCTCCTTTATATCTGGAGGTCCAAGCCAGTCAACGTGCACGGCTGTCTTAATTATAGAACCGTCCTTCGCGTCAAAAGTTACCACATGACCAAGTATGGTTTGTCCTGTTAAAACATTAAGAGCCCTTACAAATATTCATAGTGTTTGTAAATATTTTCTTGCAAGATATTCATAAAGATATTTAAGTAAATTTGTTTCATAGTAGCACCCGCTTTGAAGATCCTGCATTGCTTCGAAATTCATCAGTCTGAGTTTTTTTAAGGAATCATTTTCATCGGTCTTGACATAAATAATATATGTGCCTTCAGACTGAAGAGCTTTCGGCACAAACAAAGGATTCATTTTTTTACAGCCGCCTCTTCTTCCCCATCCAGTGAGACATTCACAAAAAATTCGAAATGGATAACTTTTTTTCTCAATTTCGCTGTCATAAACAATTTTTGTTTGCTCATTTTGGTCTAGCGGCTTCAATTCTATTTTTATGGATTTAATTTCTTCCGAAAAACAAAAAGAACATAGCATAAGAAAAATCATAAAAATCAGCATACGTTTATTCATTCAAATAATCCTCCATTTTTTTGTTATATAAATCATCTTACATTTTTTGGAACCTATCCATCCAAGCAGAAAATTTTATTTTTTATAAATAATCATGCATATTATTTATTTTTCTATCAAAAATACCCACTGTATTAAAAGAAATTGTTTCCAGCGTATTGGTCGTTCCTTTCCAGCCAACAACATCCACATTTCCACCGAAGGCTTCTTCCCATTCTTTTTCAAATAATCCTTGATAACAGTTTTCAAATATTACAAGTTGAAGATTTTTACTAACATCACTCTTGTCAATATCGCTAGGGGTAAAATATGAACCCGAAGCTGTACAAATTTTGCCATCTTCAGAACCGTGACCACTTGTAATCAATGCGTAACACTCCGGATCCTGAATTGCCCGTAAAATATCAGCCTGTGTTCCCTGCATTATTATTTTTATGCTCAAGCCTGATAAAAATGTGTCTATAATATTTCCAAGCTGTGACCAAAATTCACCTGCTACCATGGCAAAATCATCTTCCCCATATGTATAAATGAAATACACATTTTCCTTCCCATTAGGGTCCACATACTTCACCGGATTGTTCCCGGCGTAGTGGAACAAATTTAAATTAACGGTGTTGAAGACACCACCCATTCCCGGAAGATTCTGGTTATGTTTCTTTACCTCGTCATTAATCGGAGCCTGCGGAACATACTCCCCCAGAGCCGGATCCACCGAAATCCACCGTGAATACTTGGGGTCCAGGTATCTTGCGCCCATCTCTCCATTTCCTTGCAATGCATGGAGATACGGAATTTTTTGATGCAAAAAATTGTGGTAACTCGTGCATTGCATATCATTGTCCTCCTTTTTAATATTTAAAATAATACAGATTTTAAGCTGGATTTTCAATCATCCGGTTCAGCCTCTCAAGATATTTTTCGTCAACCATGTCAAAAAGTTCACGCTCCCTGGGGTGGGGCTCTGGAAAAGAACTGTATCTGGCA
>DGGQ01000079.1 GCA_002392275.1 Treponema sp. UBA3870 | reverse complement strand
ACGGCAATGTCCGCCGCGTTGAACACCTGCTGAAGAATCCCGGTGAACGCAAGGGGGAGCGCGTATTTTATTATGTTCGGAACCAACGGCCCGTCCAGCATGTTGATTTTGGAGTTCTGGTTTAAAGTCATCTTATCCATAGTGTGATATAATATAGTGGAAAACAAAAAAAACTTCCATACATGGTTTTTTCTGGGAATGTGGCTGATTTCTTTACACCGTCCAGATTTTGTATTACAATAGTAGAAAATATTCTAGGAAATCTGCAAAAAAGTTTAATCCGTCCGTATGGTTTTTGCATCAAGGAGAGAAGCATGAAAAAACTGATTGCCGTATTGATTTTGGGACTCTCGCTCGCAGTCGCGGTTTGCGCACAGGACAGCTCAAACAGGATGACCGAATACAAACTAAAGAACGCTCTTGTCGGGTTTGGTTATGGCTCCAGGCTGCAGGGTGACATGGAGTCTGCCAGGTGGCTTCTTGTCAGCGACATAACGGGCCTTTCGCTGATGACAGTTGGCGGAGTGGGGCTGGGTCTTACTGGCATGGTTTATGAATACATGCAGGCGTACTATGGGGATGTCTCCAAGGCTGACTTTTGGATTAACGGCTCCGTGCTTGGATTGGGCGCGGTCATTTTTATAACGGGAAGACTGTTTGGCATAATCCTGCCGGAAAAATTTGTTGTCACAGAAAATGCGGACCTTTCGCTGGACTCCTGCGACGGGAACGTTGCGGTGGCATTCAAGCTGCGTTTTTAGGGGGCGGATATGAAAATCAAAGTGATTTTTTTTGCGGCCATTTCCATTTTGTTTTCTGGTTGCTGTGCTTATATTGATTCAACAAACCGTGAGAACGAATTCCGCAAGGCCTTTTTTGTTGAATGGAATGATTCAGTTGGAAGCGCTCTCATGGACAGACGATACGCCGAGGGGGACTACCATCTTTTCAATATTTTTCTTCCGGCTGACCGCACAAACCCAAAGAGCAGGCATCTGATTATGTTCACGCATGGTGGTGGATGGACGCAGGGCAACAGAAACGACGGAAACCTTTACTGCAAATATTTCACATCGAAGGGCTATGTCACCGCAACAATAGACTACACTCTTTCCGACGGTTCGCACGACCCGACAATATCCAGCATAAACGAGGAACTGAAGCAGGCTGTGTCCGCAATCAAAAACGTGGCTGCGGAAAATGGCTACCCACTGGATGACATGGCGACATTCGGTTTTTCCGCCGGTGGATGCCAGAGTCTTCTGTATGCGTTCAAGGAAAAGACAAGCCTGCTTCCTGTGAAATTTGTTTTGGACTGGTCCGGTCCGACCTCTTTCAATCCCGACGACTGGACTGCCCAGGCTGGTACCTATCCACCGTTATGCGAGATGGTTGGACTTGATGGAACCAACGAAGGAAAGGCAAGGCTCGTAAAAAAATTCAGTGGCCACCCATGCACTGCGGAGGATATTGCCAACGGAACCGCAAATCAATGGTGGAATGAAATCTCTCCGCTGCATTATGTCGATAGTTCGCCACGTATTCCACCTGTGCTTGTTTGTTATGGGGTCTACGACAGAATCGTTCCGGTCAAGCACCAGCGGCTTTTGATTGAGAAGCTTCAAAATCTGGATTCAACATATCATTTCGATGTGATTGAATTCAAAAACTCTGGACACGCGCTCTGCTGTGACAATGACAAGGTGAATGAGTTCAAGGCGCTCGCTGATAGATATTGCGAAACATATTTCTAAGGAAATGCTGATTGATGCTTCCCGTATTAATCAGCATTCACTAATCTAGTGGAGAAAAAATGGGTTCACTGCTTCTTGTGGTCATATATTTAATTTTCATAAGTCTTGGTCTTCCTGATTCCCTGCTTGGTTCTGGCTGGCCAAAAATGCAGACCGTTTTTTCGGTTCCATCGTCCTATGCTGGATATGTGTCGATGACAATATCGTTTATGACAATAATATCTGCGCTGCTAAGTCCACGACTGATTAGAAGATTCCACACAAAATGGATTGTGATTGTGTCAATCTCGCTCACAATTTTTGGGCTGCTTGGATTTTCGTTTTCGCCGGCGTACTGGACGCTTTTTATTTTTGCCATACCCTATGGACTTGGAGCTGGCTCAATCGATGCGTCCGTGAACCATTATGTCGCGAACCACTACAACCTTTCCGTAATGAATTTTCTGCACTGCTTTTACGGTGTGGGCGCGGTCATAAGTCCGTACATAATGTCCCTCGCGCTGAGGATTGCAAGATGGAACGAGGGCTACAGGTGGACATCTTTCATACAGATGGGGATACTTCTTGTGTGCGTCCTGTCTCTTCCGCTGTGGAAAAAAAGTGAGGAAAAATCTGGTGAAGAAAAAGGGGTTGTCGCCGGAATAAGGGAGACCATAAAAGTTCCCGGTGTCCTTCTTACTTTGGTCGCATTTTTTTCCTACTGTGCGGGAGAGGCTACGTGCTTCATCTGGACACCGAGCTATTTTGCGGGAACAAGACCATGGCTTCCCGGCGACACAATAGCTTCGTTCGGCTCACTCATTTTCGCTGGGCTCATGCTTGGAAGATTTGTATCCGGCTTTGTCTCAAAAAAAATCGGCGACCGCTGGCTGATTCGTATCGGAATTCTGGTGGAACTTTCGGGCATACTCACAGTTTTCTTTTCTCCACCGACAAGCTACATTCCAGCGGCAATAGGATTTGTAATCATCGGAACGGGGATGGGTCCAATCTATCCTGCGGTGCAGCATCTGGCTCCAATCAACTTTGGGAAAAAATACAGCGCGTCCGTTATTGGTCTGCAAATGGCATCGGCCTATGTCGGAAGCACTTTCATGCCGATGGTTTTTGGACACATACAGCAGGCGGTCGGAATAAAAATCATGCCGGTGTATCTGATTGTGTTTATGACGCTTAACATCTGCCTTCTGGAGATTGCGTACCGCAGGGTCAAAAAATAATTGCGCGCACTTTGGTGGTGGAAAATTTTTTTTGATTTGTGTACAATAGTAGATGTAATCTATTGAAACTCTTTCACTGATTCTTTCAAAGATTGCCGGGGGACTTATGTTCATAAACAAGCTTAACCAACTCTACAAGCCAGAGCGTGTACTTTATTATATCGAGGCAGATGAAAAGGACATCGCGAATTTTTATGCCGGGACTTTGGATAAAAAAATATCCGGACACGCAAATGCGTTTGGAACCTACGACTATCCCGGTCTTTTTTTTATCAACGGGCTTGGAAAAACTGTTATAGGAATTGAGTACAGGGTTTGCGATGACAGGGTGTCCTATCCTGTTGATTTAAAATGCATTGAACTTCCCGCGAGTTTTTTTTATTCAATAGAAATAGACAACGAGATGAATCTTACTCTGGATTCAATCCACAGGATTTTTGAAAAGATTGCGAGGGACGCTGATGCCCACAGAATTTATAGTGACCTTTCTATTGGGGAAAATCCAGATGTCATTGGCGTGTTTCTGAGCGGAAAAAAGGTTCGGATTCTTTATGGCGGAAAAATTGACAGTGACAGGGCGAAGTTTATCATCAACGGGAATTTTGATAAGATTGAAAAATCCGAGCTGTTCGCAAAGGCTTTCATAGATCCAATCACCGGGCACTATAACTGGAACCATCTTGCCGCTTACCTTGAGATGCCAATGGATGTGGGCATAAAGGATTACGCATTTGCGCATTTTGACATAAAGGATTTCAGAATTATAAATGAAGTCTACGGACATGTTGCCGCGAACAGGGTTTTATTAAATGTTGTCAACGCAATGAGGAATGCTGATTTTGTTTATGCAAGCGCGAGGTGCCACAACGACAATTTTGCGATGATGCTGAAGGACATGGACGAGCAGGAGACGGTTGAAAAATTGAAAAAGTTTTTTGACAATCTGTCGCATCTTGATGAGGACCCGAACTACGCAATACATTTCAGGTGCGGCGTCGTGCCAATGCAGAGGGCAATGCTTTCCGGAAACCGTGTCGCCGATGCTGGAAAAATGGCACAGGCTCTTGGGCAAAACAACAACCAGACCGACATAATTATCTACACCGACAAAATGCACGACGATGTTTTGTGGGGCAACTACATCAAGGCCTATGTTGACACTGCGATTGAAAATGACGAGTTTGTTGTCTACCTCCAGCCAAAGTTTGACATCGACAGTGAAAAAATCAAGGGAGCCGAGGCGTTGATTCGCTGGAACTACAAGAACAAAGATTTTTTGTCCCCCGCAAGTTTTGTTCCGTTTTTCGAGAAGGACGGCTCGATTGGAAAAATTGATGACATAGTTTTGAAAAAAGTCTGCATGGCTTTCGCAAAATGGAAAAAGGAGGGACGTCCGCTCTATCCGGTTTCGGTCAACCTTTCGCGGAACCAGCTGTATGACAAAAATCTGATTAGGCATCTTGTCGATATTGTTGATTCCTACGGTGTTGACCACGCGCTTATTGATTTTGAGCTGACCGAAAGTGCGACATACAATAACAAGGCACAGATGATGCAGGTGCTAAATGATTTGCGTGCGAACGGATTTAAAATCTCCATGGACGATTTTGGAACAGGATATTCTTCACTCTCGCTTCTTACCGAAATGCCGCTTGACACTTTGAAGATTGACAAAAGTTTTGTTGACAAACTTGGTACGGAAAATGAAAACGAGAAAGATATAATTGTCATAAGGCACATAATTTCTCTTGCGAAGGAACTTGATTTCAAATGTCTTGCCGAAGGTGCGGAACAGAAGTGCCAGGTTGACAAACTTCGATTGCTCGGTTGCGAAACCATCCAGGGGTATTACTACAGCAGACCGATTTCGTTGGAGGAATACGAAAAAAAATATTTACATCTGGCCACTATTGGATAATATTGAAAAATGATTTTGTATTTTCTATACTCTTACGCAGGAGGCGAATATGATAAAATGTAAAAATATTTGCAAGAGTTTTGATAAAAAGACTGTGCTCGATGGAATCGACATTGACATATCCGAGGGACAGATTTTTGGTCTGCTTGGTCCATCGGGAGCGGGAAAAACAACACTGATAAAAATTTTGACAGGACAGCTTGCCTTTGAAAATGGTTCCGTGGAGATTTTTGGAAAAGATGTTTCCTCTCTCAACGACGAGGACCACCGGCGCATTGGAATAATGATGGACTCGTTTGGTGTTTACGAGAGACTTTCGTGTGCGGACAATTTGAAGATGTATGCCGACATATATGGAGTTCCACATTCCAGGGTCAGGGAGATTCTTGAAACCGTAGGTCTTGGTGACTCATACAAAAAGGCCGCCTCAAATCTTTCAAAGGGAATGCTCTCCAGGCTCCAGCTTGCCCGCGCGTTCATACATTCCCCTAGACTTATTTTTTTAGATGAACCAACAAGCGGACTGGATCCAGCTTCGGCAAAGGCAATCCGAAGAATTATAATGGAAAAAAGAAACGAAGGCTGCACGGTTTTCCTTACGACGCACAACATGGAGGAGGCTGCGGAGCTTTGTAATACTGTTGCCCTTTTGAACGAGGGAAAAATTGTTGAGCGTGGAGAGCCGGGGGAACTTTGCAGAAGATATAACCACCAGCGGAAAATACTTATGCTGCTTGATAATGGAGAGGAAGTTTCGTTCCCGCATGACGCTGCATCTGCCGGAAAGATTGCGGAAATAATCGGGCAGGGAAGGATGGAGACAATTCATTCGTCGGAACCGAATCTGGAAACAGTTTTTCTGGAACTGACCGGAAGAAAATTCGAGGAGAGCAAGTAAATGAGAAACATTTTTATAATCATAAAAAAACAGTTCAAGGACACGCTGAAAAATAAGACAATACTGATTCAGTTCATACTCTTTCCATTTTTCACAATCATCATGGAAAATCTTATACATATAGAGGGTATGCCTAAATATTATTTTGCCCGAATGTTTTCCGTGATGTATCTTGGAATGTCGCCAACAATGGCGGTGGCCGCAATCATTTCGGAGGAGAAAGAAAAAAATACTCTCCGAGTTTTGATGATGGCGAACGTAAAGCCATGGCAGTATCTGACGGGAATATGCTCGTATGTCTGGATAATTTGCATGATTGGCGCATGTCTGATTACGACCGTCATTGAGCCAGGCGTGATTCCATTTTATCTGTGCATAATGGCTCTTGGATTTTTTGTCTCAACAATAGTCGGAGCCTGTGTCGGAATCTGCTCAAAAAACCAGATGACGGCGACATCGATGGTCATGCCGATTATAATCTTGCTTGCCTTTGCTCCAATGCTTTCAATGTTCAATGAAAAAATTTCCATTGTGGCTCAGTTTGTCTACACTCAGCAGCTTATGAATGCGTTCAGCTCAATGTCATGGAGCGCGATAGGTGGCAAGGGACTAGCAATCATTGGTGCGAACACTCTGCTTTTCATTGTCCTGTTTGTGGTCGCCTACAGAAAAAAGGGACTGGAGTAAACAGGTAGAATGTGATGGAAAAAAATAAGCTCCAGATGGATGACATCCACCCGGAGCTTACCGTTCAGTTTCCTGAACATCGGAGAGAGTTTATCAGCTTATTACAAGCTAACTATCAATATATACCTTGTTTCAGAACTTGTCAAATTTTTTCTGGAAAACTTTTATTCGTTTGTAGGCTTGAATCCCCCGATGCTCTGTGTCGAGTGTTGGTGATTGGAATCCTTGTAAGTTCATCCCCTTGGGCATTGTTTTGTGTTTCTCTCCCAGAAAACTCCATCCGAGTATTCCTCCTGGATTGTTTTGTCCGTATCAGCCATGGCAAGCTTTTTTTCAGCCAAGAGATATGTCAGGCGGAAATTTCCATCATCGCTTTCGTCCCATTCTGCACTCCCAATCTAATGATATCGCTTTGAAATTTCAGTTGGCTAAAATTTTATTCTCAAAACAGTAAACAAAATTTTCATCTAACTCGTAAAAATGAACGGCAGATTTTTTAAGAGTTTCATTGCCCGCATTTTCTTTAAAGAGCGGGTCGATTACCTTGTGAATGTTCTGGATGCTCGTGTAATGCATCCCGCTTTTCCAGCTTCGATTGAAATTTCTTCTTCCCGGTGGATGTTCTCGTTCTTTTGGTCAACGAGGAACTGCAACCGGTAAAATTCTTTCGGTAAATCTTTCAGGAAAATCTGCTGAGGTTCTGCATGAGGCTTTTCCAAATCGTAAATCAAAAACTCAGAAAAATTGCAGACGACAATCCAGCGAGGGCGAATTGAATTCGGAAGCTCATCGGCATAACGCCTGGCCTGCTCAAAAGGAGTGAGAATCGCTCCGTCACTCTGTTCATAAGCCTTGTGAATGTCGATTTTGCTTCCTTTCTGTTCGATTAAAACTTTTGTGTCGAAAATGTATGCATCAATGTGTCATACGGATAGTTTCTCTTTTTTAAACCACATTGTCTATGGCCGCAAGTTCCTCCGTTGTGAACGAGGTGTTTTCGATTGCCTTTATGTTGTCCAGAATCTGCGAGGGGCGTGAGGCTCCAATCAGAACCGATGTTATGTCCCCGTCCTTAAGTATCCATGACAGGGCCATTTCCGCGAGGGTCTGGTTCCTTTTTTTCGCAATCTCGTTCAGACGGACAATTTTTTCACGGACGCTTTCGACTTTTTCTTTGGTCAAAAATCTTCCGTCGGTTTTTACACGGCTGTCTTCAGGGATGTCTTTCAGGTAGCGGTCGGTCAGAAGTCCCTGCGCGAGCGGTGAAAAACAGATTACCCCTTTGCCAAGTTTTGCGGATTCGGATTTGAGTTCATTGTTTTCGATTGTGCGGTTCAGGATGCTGTAGCTGTTCTGGTTGATTATGAACGGCACATGGAGCTCCGAGAGTATTTTTTCCGCACGGTCCAGCGTGGGTCCGTCGTAGTTCGAGAGTCCTATGTAGAGCGCCTTTCCGCTTCTTGCAATCTGGGCGAGGGCTTCCATTGTTTCTTCGAGCGGCGTGTTCGGGTCCATCCTGTGGTGATAGAAGATGTCCACATAGTCAAGCCCCATGCGGCAGAGGCTCTGGTCCAGCGAGGCGATTAGGTATTTTCTGCTGCCTCCGTCTCCATAGGGACCTTTCCACATTTCGTAGCCGGCCTTTGTGCTGATTATCATCTCATCGCGGTAGGGACGGAAATTTTCCCTGAATATGCGTCCGAAATTTTTTTCCGCGCTTCCTGGTTTGGGACCATAGTTGTTCGCAAGGTCGAAGTGTGTGATTCCGTTGTCGAATGCCGTGAAGCACATCTCCTCCATTGTCGAAAAATTTCCGGTGTCGCCAAAGTTGTGCCAGAATCCAAGAGAGACTTCCGGTAGAAGAAGACCTGTCTTTCCGCAGCGTCTGTACTTCATTTTGTCGTAGCGAGAGTCTTTTGCCATGTACATGATAACCCCTCCTTAGTGGTTGACTGTAAAATGCCAGCAAAGCGTCTGCCGCCAGAATGCTGGATTTCCTGAATCTATTTTCTTTTTTCCTGACGCATGGTTCTGTAATAGTTTGCCTTGGCCTCGTACATGAGCCTGTCTGATTCGGTAACAAGTTCGTCTATGTTCATCTCGGGGTGGTCGGTGGATGAAATCAGCCCGAACGAGATTGAGAGCGTGTGGACTGTCTTTTCCTTCCAGGACTTCACTTTTTCCATGAACTCCTCCGTCAGCTCCTTTTCAATTGACGAAATGTCGGTCGTGAATGTCACAAACTCGTCGCCGCCGGTCCTGAAACTTTCGCCATGTTTTCCGAACGTAGCGAGTATGCACTCCACCGAGCCCTTGATAAGTTCATCGCCAGCCTTGTGGCCCAGAGTGTCGTTCGTCTTTTTGAGGTTGTTGATGTCCATCGTGATTACGGTGACAGGCTTTAGGTATTTCCTTAGCTCGTCAAGCTTTGCCTCAAACTTGCGTCTGTTCCCAAGCCCTGTCATCTGGTCGGTCAGGGAAAGGAATTCGTTGATTCTGTCCGTGTGATACTTCGACGCCTTGATTGTCATTATGTACGTCCCGGTCGCGAGGCTCAAAAATCCGTATGTGACTGAGTTGACGAGGTTCGCGGTAAGGACGGTTCCCTCCAGCAGTCTTGTGGCGAGAATCAGGTAGACAACAACGGATGTCAGTATCACACCTATGAAACCGATTGGCTTGACGTAGAAAAGACCCGCGAGCGTCATCATTATGGCTATGAAGGATACGGTCGCCTGCTTTGGGGAAAGGAAGACGCCCATGTAGATTCCGAACACAAGAAGGGCCATCATGAAGATGTAGACGCTGCACATGACCACCATCGGATGTTTTTTTCCAAGGGTCTTGTTGATTACGAACATTGTGATAAAAATCACGCATGTGGCGATATAGGTAGGGACGTTCTTGTAGATTGCCCCGCCGCTAATCATGGCATATATTGTCAGGCAAAAGAGCGAGAAAGCCACGATTGCCGAAAATCCCAGAATGTTTTTGCTGTTGCTCCGGATCATTTCATCGTGAATCTGTCTGTAGGATTCCTTGTCCAGCCCGGCATAAAAAAGCAAGTTCAAAATTCGTTGCAGCATGATAAAATAATAACATTAAATAGAGGATTTTACAAACAGAAAACCCGGGAAATGACTTTTTTTCAGCAAAAAAGCTATTTTTTGTCGAATTTCCACTGATAAAGTGCCACAAAAAACAGTCCGATAAAGATTCAAGGGGACCATTTAAACTTTTTATCCCCCGAAACATTGATTGGAGTGCCGTATGTCTAGGAAGAATAATTTTGACAAGATGTCCACAAAAAAGAAGTCCCGAAAACTGTTTCTGGGAATGCTTTTTCCCCTGTTGATTCTCACAATCGGAGCCTGTACGTTTTTCTATATGATAACCGGGCAGATTCTGGACTACTACATAAACGCCCAGCTGCAGGGGTCGGTCGAGACTCTCAACTCCAATGTCCTGGAGAAGATGGACCCGGTAATCGTCAATGTGGAGAATTTTGCGAATTTTGGCGAGCTTACCGATGACTCGCAGGAAATTCTTGACACCCTGGTACGGACCTTTGCCAAGAATCTTGAGTACGCCTCATCGTTTTACTATATGACCGTGACCCCGGTTTCCAAGGGTGGATTCTTTGCCCACAGCAACGGATATGTTCCTCCCGAGAGCGTTGACATGACCAAGCGCGACTGGTTTACTTCGGCGGTGAAGGCACATGGCGAGCTTTGTTTTTCGGACCCCTATGTTGATTCCGAAACATCGGCGATGGCTGTCACAATCTCCAAGGCGGTGAAGGGCAAGGACGGCAACATAAAGGGTGTTGTAGGAAGCGACATACTTATGGACCAGCTTCTTGCGATGCTCAGAAAGATGTCCATCTCCAAGAATTCCCGGATGGATTTAATCAACCAAAATGGAACCTACATGACGAACCTTGACGCATCGAAGGTTCTGCGCGACAAGTGGATTGACGACACAAGGTTCAAAGGCGACATAAAGACCTGGCTGAATGGCGAAAAAAAGTCCGAGATCAAGGGTAATAGTTTCTATGCCGTATGCAAGGTTGGAAAGGCTCCGTGGTACATAGTGATTGAGGGACCGAAGGTTGACTTTTCCGGCAGACTCTCGAACACAATCCTGACATTCGAGATTCTCCTGATTGCGTTCAGCATTTTCGCTTCGATTATGAACATCAGGACGATAAGGAAAATGCGTGAGGGCGAGCAGAAACTTGGCGAGGATCTTTTTGAGGAGACGCAGAACCTTGTTGTGTCCGCAAAGGAAAACGCAGCCACAGCACAGGACCAGAGCGCGGCCGTAAAGGAAATTGTCGCAACGATGGAGGATTCCAACGCACTTTCCGAAAGCATTGCGTCCAAAATCCGTGACGTGTCCAAGGTTTCCGAAAAGACATCCGCGGATGTTGCTACAGGTGTTTCTTCCATCGAGCAGAACGTTGCACAGCTCCATGCAATTTTTGACGCGAACCAGCAGACCATTGACGGAATGAAAATCCTCAGCGAAAGAATTGAAAGCATCTGGGACATCGTTACGCTCATCAACAATGTTGCGGACCAGGCAAAGATTATCGCTTTCAACGCGGAACTTGAGGCATCCAGCGCGGGCGAGGCGGGAAAGAGCTTCCGCATAGTCGCAAACGAAATCCGCCGTCTGTCGGATGGAATCATTGATGGAACCAAGGAAATCAAGGAGAAGATTAACGAAATCCAGCACTCATCCGACTCGTTGATTCTGGCATCTGAAAGCGGTACGGAAAAAATCAACGCGGGCTACGAAAATGCAAAGGGTCTTGCGGAACGTTTTGCGAGCATTAGGGATTCGGCTGAAATAACAGCGTCCAGCGCGAGCGACATCACCGAGATAATCCAGCAGCAGACGACATCCTCCGAGCAGATTCTGATTGCGCTGAAACAAATTTCCGCTGGTGTCGAAAACTTTACAGTGGCCACGGACACAATCTCTTCGGCGGCTGAGCATATCCGTGGAATGAGCGAGCAGCTCAACAACTCCGTGAATTCGGCTGAAAAAAAATAGAAGGGTGGTGGCAAATACATGAGACAGAATCTGGTCAAGGCAAAGGAGAAGGACACTCAGAATGTTGATGTAAATGCAAGCTCGTATCTTGTGTTCACAATCGACAAGCACAGGTATGCCTTCAAGTCAACGTTGATTCAGGAAATCATGTACGGTGCGAAAATCCACCATATCCCGTTTGTGCCTCCATACATAGAGGGGGTATTGAACTGTCGTGGAAATCCGTACACCGTAATCAACACTCTGAAGCTGGACAACGAGCCGGAGTCGGACATTCCAGAAAATGTTTTTATTCTTTTCAGACGTGAGGATGACCATTTCTGTGTCCACATTTCAAACATAGAAGTCTTCTTTGAACCGGAGGTCGAGGATGTTTTCGAGGACCGGGTAAAATATAAGCAGAAGATGGTTCCGCTTTTCGATGCAGACAGACTGGAGACTGCCATGCTCAGGGACCTTTCGGGTGAGGATATATGAGCGGAAAAATTCGGACAGTCATAGTTGATGACTCGGCAATTGCCAGGGGGATTTTTGAGAAGGCCCTCAAAGGTGACGGTGATTTTTCAATAATCTCTTCCCTTTCAAACGGACGCAAGGCGGTGGACTTCTGCCGTGAGAATGCTGTGGATCTTGTTGTGAGCGACTGCGACATGCCCGAGATGACGGGAGCCGATGCGACAAAGATTATTTCCGGCGAATTTGGAATTCCCGTGTGCCTCTATTCGGACGACAGTGGGGACATGGATGATGCCAAATCCAGCGGGGCATTTTTGTTTGTGAAAAAACCTTCGTTCAGCAACTACAGCTCCAAGGCGATGGGTGAAATCATACAGCAGATAAAGGACAACCTCAAGACAAGGCCGCATGGAGGAAGAGCATCCGACCTTCCCGATGATTTTGCAGCACATAAAAAGAAGTCTTCCGGTGGATACAAGGTTCTCTGCATAGGAGCGTCAACCGGTGGTCCTACTGCTGTTCAGGAAGTGCTGACCGGTCTTGGGAAAAACTTTCCGCTACCGATTCTCTACGTCCAGCACATAGAGATTGGCGCGGATGAAAAAATGGTCGAGTGGTTCAACAACTGCTGCCCGAACACACCAATGCATCTTGCTGAGGACGGCATGGTTGCGAAGCCCGGAAATGTGTACATGGCTCCAGCGGACAGGCATCTTGAAATTGACTATGTTAATTCCAGGGAGCTTCCGGTTCTGAAACTCTCGGACGAGCCTCCCGAAAGATTTCTGCGTCCAGCGGTTAACAAACTTTTCAGGAGCGCAGCGGCATTGTACAGGGAGGCATGTCTTGCGGTTCTTCTGACCGGTATGGGACGTGATGGCGCGGAAGGATGCTTAAAAATTGTTGACAACGGCGGATTTACAATTGCGGAGGACAAGTCAACGTGTGCGGTTTTTGGAATGCCGGCCGCAGCAATAGAACTTGATGCAGCAAAAAGAATTTGTAGACGGAATTTGATTGCGCAGGAGATTCGTAATCTTTTGTAAAGGCAGCGGGATGAGGAAGATATGACCGACCAAGAATTTGCAAAGATAATACAACTCATCACAAAAAGTACGGGAATAATTCCACGTGACAGCCACACGACGGGAATAAAAAACTATGTGGAGAAACGTGAAGAAGAAATTTCTTCCGAAACAAAAGCTGTCTCATATTTTGATTTTCTAAGCACGGACACAAATGAGATGCGGAATCTGATTGACTATTCGACCGTGAACGAGACATATTTTTTCCGCGAGGAGGCGCAGTTCGATGTCCTTAAAAACAAGGTGTTTCCGGTGCTTGCCGAGATGTGCGGAAAAAAAATAAAAATCTGGAGCGCGGCATCTTCTTCGGGAGAGGAAATCTATTCGCTCTATCTCCTTGCAAAGTCCATGGGTATATGTACCGACTGCATTGCCAGCGACATAAACAGACGGATGCTTTCCGCATGCGAGGCGGGGGTATACAAAAAAAAAGCGTTGAGGACGGTGGACGGAGCAAAATTCCACAATCTTCTGGAAGATTTCATGGACGCTGACGGCAACCTGTCCATACCGGATGAAATACGGGCGAACGTTGAAAAAAAGAGGATAAACCTTGCGAAACTTCTGGACTATCCAAAGGGGCAGCATCTTGTGTTTGTCAGGAATGTCTTCATATATTTCAGCTCGGACATGAAGAAAAGGATTCTTGAAAAAATTGTGGCGGAATCTCTTGTTCCCGGGGGGTATCTTTTTGTTTCAATGAACGAGGTGGCGAGCCTTGACAAAACTATCCTGCCGGAGCAGCTTGAAAAAATGTCCGACGGAAAGGTGTTTTATTTCCGCAAAAAAAACAAGGAGGACGTATGGAACAAGATATCGAAATTATAAAATGCTATCTTGCGGAGACACGTCGTCTTTGCTCGGAGATAAAAAAGAATATCGCCGCGCCACGAAAGATTTTAAACTTCATAAGGATGACGAAGGACAACTCACGTATGCTCAGTTTCATGCCAATCTTCAATTTGCTCAAGGCGTTGGAGGGGGTATACACTGCGGCAGTTGATGAGCGGGTTCTTCTTAGGCTGAATGTCGAAATCCTTATCGGCGAGGTTGCGGACGAGGTTTGCAGAATCTGCCATCTCATAGAAATAAAGTCGCCGGAGCTTGAGGAGCTTGATGTCCGTCCATACATAATGTTTTGCGACAAGGCCGTGGTCGGTGAGATTTTCGATGCGGAGAGGCTTGTCGGAATCAAGTCGTCGGATAAAAATCTAAAGGCGCAGGAAGATGAAAAACAAAAGAATGAAGAGTCGGACTCAAAAATTGTTGACAGCGTTATAAAGATTTCATCCGCAGAAGTCGCGAAGATTGTGAACATGCATGAGGAGATGATTGCGAGGACCTACATAATCAGCAACCAGATTTCCATACTGAAAACATCTCTCGCTGAAAACGATATGCGAGCGGTGCGTGAGGCGTACAAACTGATTTCAAACGACAGCCAGACACTTCAGAACTCCATCATGATGAGCCACGAAAATTTCATGTCGCTTGTTCAGGACGATGAGTTTTTGAAAAACCACCAGGAGTACCAGGGATTCTTTGTAACCGCGAACGACGAGAAATATCTTATTCCGTCCGAATATATTTTTGACGTAATCTGCCAGAGTCCGTTGAACTATGAGACAAAGCAGAACCAGAAAATTGTCCGCTACGTTATTGAAAGCGAATCCGGTTTTGATGAGGACGCAGAGGAGGAGGAGATTCCTGTCTACTCGCTTTCTTCACTTTTCCCCGGGCAGAAGACAAAGAGCCTGAATGTCATGGACACAATCCTGATTGTCGATTACCAGTCGCAGAGGATTGGAATAATTGTTGACTCGGTGCAGAAATTTGTTTCGCTGATTAAAAAGAACCTGCCGCCCGCATTCAAAAATTTTGTTCCGCTCCAGGGACTTGCGTTTGATGAAAAATATGACATGGTTCCTATTCTCCATGTTCCTGAAATCATGAGACGGTTCCGTGCGCTTCGTGGTTATGATGTCAAGCGTTTCGAGGCCCTGACAAAGAAGCACATAAACAGAATTCTGATTGTGGATGACTCTGACACGACAAGGCAGATTACACGGACCATTCTCATGGCGAACAACTTTATCGTTGACGAAGCTGTGGACGGAATTGACGCTATTGAAAAAATCAAGCAGAAACAGTTCGACCTTGTTCTTTGTGATGACGACATGCCGCGAATGAACGGTGAGATTCTTCTTGACAACATCCGGCGCATGGAAAATTATTCGGAGGTTCCCGTTGTGGCAATGGCCGACAGCAATATTGAAAAGGCGGACGCATTTGTGAGCAAGGCGGAATTCAAGCGCGACATATTGATTGGAACTGTAAAAAAACTTTTGGGTGAATAAAACAGGGATTCGCAGATTGATTCTTGAGGATCGGTAGGCGAGCCTTATATTTGGGAGCGGATTATGGGAAAACGGATTTTAATTTTGGAACCGTCTGCAACGACGCAGGCAATTTTCACCGGGAAATATAAAAAGACAGACTACGAACCTTGCTACGAGGTGAACGGTCTCCAGATGGTTGTCTCCGCGTACAACAGACAGCCCGACGCAATCATGCTCAACGCAAGATGTGTAAGCCCGAACACCCTTGACCTTGTTCGTCTGATAAAAAATATCGGGAAGCTCCAGAAGATTCCTCTTGCGGTTTATGCGACTTCCCGTTTTGGTTTTGAAAAAGAATTTATGGAGGATTCCGGTGCGGATCTTTTTATCCATTTTGATACCGACGACCTTGTTGAAAAAACGGAGCAGCTTTTTTCTCCGTCACTTTTGAAGACACCTCCCGTTCCAAAAGAAAACTATGCGTCAAAATCTGCAATCGCAATCAGGGTTTTTGATTT
The DNA here is from genome assembly GCA_002392275.1 of Treponema sp. UBA3870. GTDB lineage: Bacteria > Spirochaetota > Spirochaetia > Treponematales > Treponemataceae > Treponema_D. The sequence goes on along the minus strand of DGGQ01000079.1, from coordinate 12,347 downwards.
TATCGGGAAACTTGATTCCATAGAAAAAATTGCTGTTGAATATTTGAACCTTGTCACAGAATTCTGCGAGGTTCCGGCTGTTTCAGTTTTTCTTAATGAAAATGATGGTGTCGAGGCGTTCTATATTTCCGCATCAAATATTGCCGAGAACGAGACAAATGATTTTTTGAAAATCTGCACGTCCGATTTTGAGGAAATTTTCCCGGATTCGAACATTTTGAAAATCACGCCGAAGCGTCTTGAATCAAACAAGCCACTTGAGGATTTCCGCACTTCCGATGTTCCACTTTCCGCATACCAGAGTTTCAATCTGACCGATTCCAATGGCGATACATTCGGAACAGTATGTACTGTGAGAGAGGGTGTGTTCACAAAAAATCAGCTGGACCTTCTGGAGTTCAGCGCGAACATGCTCGGAAGCATAATGCAGAACGCAATCATGCTGAAAGGAAAAATCAAGTTTGAACAGAACATACGAAAAGCGTTCAGCCGTTTTGTACCGGAACAGATTATCGACGAGCTTGTTGAGAATGTAGCTTCCAACAGGGATGGTGACAAAGTTGGTGTAGGCGAAAAACGTGATGTCGCAATTCTTTTCAGCGACATAAGAAGTTTCACGAACATAAGCGAACACAACAAGCCGGAAGTCATAGTCGCATTTTTGAACCGCTATTTCACAACGATGTGTACGATAATCAAAAAGCATGGCGGAACTATTGACAAATTTATTGGCGACGCAATTATGGCTCTGTTTGGTGCGCCTGTAAGCTATGAGGACAACGCAAGACGAGCTGTTGCCGCTGCCTATGAAATGAGGGAAGCTCTTTCGTCCGTTCCGCTTGAGGATTTGGTTCTGCCCGATGGAATGAAATTTAACATCGGAATTGGAATACACTACGGAGATGTGATTGTTGGCTCAATTGGTTCCAATGACAAGACCGACTATTCTGTTATAGGTGACAACGTTAACCTTGCGTCCCGTCTTGAGGGTCTGACTAAAACTTATGGCTCCATGATTCTTGTAAGCCAGGCTGTGAAGGACGATATTGGCACGGATGAATTTGTTTACCGCCCGCTTGATGATGTGAAGGTGAAGGGAAAGGCCAAGGCCGTTCCAATCTACGCAATCGACCGTGGACCCGATGAGTTCAGCGAAAAATATAGGGACTGCTATAAAAAGGGATTCGGTCTTTACAAGCAGGGAGTTTTCAATCTTGCGCACGAATACTTTTCAAACGCACTTTCCGAAGCCCCCGACGACAAGGCATGCAAACTGATGGTCTCAAGGTGCGAGGAGTTTATAAAGAATCCGCCGGAAAACTGGGACGGAGCGATTGCGTTCAACACAAAATAGTGGACGCAGAAAAAATTAATACTCCCAATTGTCCTCTCCCACATTCGAGGCTTTTGCGCTTCCATTGTCCGTCGTGTTCGATTGCATTTTCAAGAGCGCGTTTGGCTTCCATGAATATTTCTTTCAGAAAATATGGGATGCAGCATGGAGAACAGTGTCACACAAAATATTTGTATACAAGGCAAAAGTTTTTGTTTCCTTAATCAAAAATAATTTGTATATTTTAAATAGCAATGCGGAATGCGCGGAGGTTTTATGAAATATTCGGACATGGTTTTTGATGAGGAGAGGGCGCTTTACGGAATCCACGGGGCATTGATTGAGAGATGCAGATTTGATGGACCCGCTGATGGGGAATCCGCAATCAAGGAGGCCTCCGATGTTGAGGTGAGGAACAGTTTTTTCAATCTGCGCTATCCGTTCTGGCATGTCGATGGCGCAAAAATTTTTTCATGCGAGATGACGGAAAAATGTCGGGCGGCTCTCTGGTATGACAAAAACATTCTGATTGAATCCTGCACGATGGATGGAATCAAAGCGTTGAGGGAATGTGAAAATGTTGTCCTGAAAAACACAAGAGTCTGCTCACCGGAGTTTGTCTGGAAATGCCGCGACATGATTTTGGAAAATGTAGTCATCGAAGAATCCGAGTATCCGTTTTTTGAAGTCACGCGCGCAAAAATCGACGGACTTAAAATGAAGGGAAAATATTCGTTCCAGTACGGAAGCGACATTGAGATTTGCAATTCCGAGTTTGACACAAAGGACGCATTCTGGCACACAAAAAATGTCACCGTAAAAAACTCCACAATCCGTGGTGAATATCTTGGCTGGTATTCTGAAAATCTTACGCTGATTGGCTGCCACATTTCCGGGACCCAGCCCTTCTGCTACTGCAAAAACCTTGTGCTGAAAGACTGCACAATGGATGGCTGCGACCTTTCGTTTGAAAAAAGCTCCGTCGATGTTGATGTGAACGGAAAAATTGACAGCGTGAAAAATGTGGAGTCGGGGAAAATTGTTGCCGATGAAATTGGTCTTGTGATTGCGGACAGCAATTTTGTTGACTCTGCAAAAACGGAAATCATCACCAGAAAGGGGAATTAAAAATCCACTGTCTACAGGACGAGCTTCAGGTTCTGGTCGAACACAATTTTGTTTCGCACGATAAAATCCTCGAATCCTGGGACATCCTCAATCTGGCGGATTTGATCGGGGGAGTGCGCGTCGCATCCTACAATAAATTTCGCTCCCATGTGTGATGCGAGAGAAAAAAATCTGTCGCACGGATAGTTTCTTCCTGTCGCAAATCCGAGCATGTTAACTTCAAGCGGGACATCGAAATCAATAGACGCGGCAACAAGTTTTTCCATCTGCTCCATGTAAAGTTTTTCGCTCCCGGTGAAGTTGATTAAATCTGGATGCGCGAGATAGGAAAAAAGTCCCGTTCCCATTCCCTCGATTGTCAAATCAACATAATCGCGGAGCCTTGACTCGTCATCGGTCTGGTCGCCGGCATAAAATCCATTTGGCTCGTCGGGACTGAAATGCTGCCCCTGTATGATATAGTCCAGCGGAAATTCGCGCAACTTTTTTATCAGCGTGCCGAAATATTTTTTTGTGTACTCGACCTCGTAGCCAATCAGTATCTTGATTCTGTCACTGTATTCGTCTCTTAGTTTGACTAGAGTTCCCGTGTAGTCCGGAATGTCTTCCATGCCCATTCTTACTTCCGAGACATAATCGGGGAAGGGCTGTGGAACGTGGTCCGAAAATCCAAGTACCTTGAAGCCCTTTTCAATCGCCGCCTCTATGTACTCCCTTTCTGTTCCGTAGGCATGGTTGCATCTTGTGGTGTGTGTGTGAAAATTTCCTGTCATCATTTTCTTTTTCTCGCTTCAATTTTATACCCATTTTTTTGCTGTGTAAAGAAATTTGACATAATCGGATAATATGCTATGCTTTAAAAACCATCATTCAAACCCATTTGGGAGTTTTGGAGGATTTTATGAAAAAGTTTTTGAAAAAATCTACGGTCGCCTTTTTGCTGGCCGTTGTGTTTGCCTCGGGAATTGCGTTCGCCGTACCCGATGTGAAGTTTTCGACCTACGGCAAAGTGACCATCGGTTACTACAACGGGGACATGGGGTCTATATCGACACCTAGCTCCACGGCTTATTTGCCGCCCTACAATTATTATCAGTATTGTCTAAATGCTTTTGAAGTTACACCGGCGGTTGGCTTCAATCTCCCGATAGGCGGAGACGTGGTGTGGGGGCGGCAGCGTTTTGCGGTTGAGGTGCAGGTTCCTGTTGCGTTTGGAAAGTCGTATGCGGGATTTCCTTCTGTCCAGGATTACCCCGGATACCACTGGAATGGCCAGGGATGGGATTATTTTGATTCAAGCGTTGGCCACAATATGACGGCAATTTTCCATTCGGGTGGAACCAGCGTTGTAATAAATCCTGGCGCGATTTTTATTTGGAACTACTACCTGCCAAAGACTGTACCGGCGGCATTGCAGAAACTCAGTGTGCAGCTGGGGCTTGGCATGTCCACTTCGGTATCTATTGTCTCGGGAACCTACTATGTGCATGACAGGGATATGAATACCTGGACCTACAGACCGTTTAATGATGTCGGAGTGGGATTGAGAATGAACATTCTTTCAGGTGTCCGATATGATTTCACCGACCATTTTTCGGCCCTTGCGGAATGGGTTGTGGGATTCATAGGCGGCTCATCAAATTCGGCTAGAATCGGTGTTCTCTGGCGTTTCTAAAAAAACAGCCCCTGCTTGAGGACAAAGCAATCAAACAGGGGGGCGCTGGTTTCTACCGTTCAATCACAAGCTCGCTTTTCATTCCGCACAGCTCCAATATGTTTTCGGAATCGGGCTTGGAAAAATCTTCGGCGGGGGAGCCGTCATCCCTGTAGACCACCGAGTTTCCAATCCCCTTGACTATGGTTCGGAAATCCTGTTCCCTTCCGACAAGGACCCTCGATGTTGCCCTTATCTGGTTGATTTCCACGGAGCCCTTGAACTGTCCAAGGTCTATCTCCATGTCCAGGTTGCAGTCAATCTCGAAGATTCCGCTGAAATTTTCTATCCCGCAATATTCGCACCTTCCTCCGAACTCAAGATTCCCGCACTCAAGTTCGTTGACAATCAGATTCCTGCATGCCGCGTCCAGTTCCGTGCGTCCAAGATATTTGTTCGGCAGCACGATTTCTATATGGAGATTTTCTTTCGCGTCAGTTTCTCCCACAGTCTTTGCCCGGTGCACCTCTATGTCGATTCGGTTTTTGATGTCGTCGATTTTTGTCTTGAAATCCTGTCTGAGCTGCTGGAGACTGTCCGATGAGAGGACCACCTTGATTTTTTCATCCCCGCCGCCCCTTATGCTGACTGATTTTGCGCTTCCAAGTTTGATGTCGAAATCCTTTTTTCCGTCGATGTCATATTCCGTGACGCTTTCGTAGAGTCTGGACTTTGCCGTCTGCGCGCTCTTTTCCTCGGATATGAAGTCATCCATCGCAATCCCGAAAAGGTTTGAGATTGTCATAAGGTTTGCTATGTCCGGAATCCCCTTGTCGGTTTCCCATTTTGTGATTGCCTGCCGCGAAACGTTCAGCTTTTCGGCAAGCTCCTCCTGTGAAAGACCGGATGCCTTTCTTGTCTGCCTGAGTTTTTCTCCAAATGTCATGGTCGCCTCCTTGATTCCGGGGAACGGTGTTCTGTTTTGCCCCCCGAATCTGTCTCCATTTTCATGCGGATTTGGTCAAATTAACAGAAACTGGAGGTGACATTCTGCATATTTTTTGCTACTTATCGTGGCATTTCGATATAAGTAGACAGAATGTTCATTATAGAAAGTCATTTGCCGGTCTTTTCAAACACCATGGTCAAATCATAGTTCATGGGACCGGCCGCACCGTTGTCAGACTTGGACAGAATCTTGTAGCTTCCTTTTTCGTCCGAGTAAATCTGGGAGCCTCCTGTCGCAAGGAAATCCTTGTAGGTCATCGCGCTGCTGAACTGCGAGAGTGTGTCGCCGTCAATGTTCCCCGAGACAGTGTGCTTCTCGTCGTCGTATTTGTATGAGTCGCCGTATGCCATCTTGTAAAGGGTCTTGGCCTCCTGGTAGCTTTCCGGGGTGAAATACATGACCATGGTTCCAGACAGAATCTCGATTGTCACCCTTGAATATGAGTTCACGCCACGGATTATCAGCCGGCCAAACATGTCGGAGTCAGCGGAAATCCCGGTCTCCGAATCAATGCCCGATGTTGACATCCTTACGTCATAGGTCCCGGCCTCCGGTCTGAAATCGCTAACCCTTGTCCAGCGTATGTCCTCCGCCGGTGGTTTTTCTGAGCCGTCGATATAGTCCGAAAGGTTCATTACAAGAAGCTCCAGAAGGCAGGTCCTTTCGACTGTGCATCCAAGCTCCTCGTCGTATGATTTTTTGTAGAATTTGTAGCCGAAATTCTCTGAAACAAAAATCTTGAAGCCGTCATTCAGAAAATCAACAAGCTCGGAGCGGGAGCATTTTTTGTCAAAGGACTTTGGGTCCAGATTTTCCTCAACCGTCATGGTCTGGTCGTCAAAATCAGCCAGAGCATTGTTTTTCAGATAGTCCCGGTATCTTTCCTCGCTTTTGAATGTTCGCAGGACCGCCGCCGAAAGTCCGGAGACATCCACCGCAAGTCCTTCGTTTCCCCTGACAACTATGAGCCGGTTGACCTTCCGAGTCACCGTGCATGTCTCATTGGAGCCGGTCTCGAAAGTCTTCAGCGTGTAGATTCCATCCCCGGTCTCAAATCTGTCAACGCTTTTCCAGTCGTCGGCGAACGAAGGAATGGAAATCAACAAAACGAGGGCAACAAGAAATGCTGAATGTAGTCCAAATCTTTTCATAAAAACCCCTGCCAGTTGTGGCAAAATCTGGAGACAAAAACAACTTCCCTATTATACACCAGTCTTTAAAATCTAACAACATTTAAGACGGAGGCCAAGATTGATGTTCAGTCCGTAGTAAACAAAGAAGCTGCCCTTCGCGGAGCTAAGTCCGATTCCCGGTCCAAGTCCAAAATAAAAGGGCGATTCGCCGGTGGGCCTACAGTTCAGCGACAGCGAATACTCCATGGCGGGTGAAAAATATGGTCTCGTGACGGTCCGTGCCTGCGCTACATCAAAATAGGATGAGGTTATTGAAAAAAGTCCAACGTCCAGGGTGTTTTTGATTTGCAGGTCCCCTCCGTTTTTGAATGGGAGAAGCGTGTATGTGGCCGACATGCTCAACGCGATGGTCTGGAACGGGTAGACATACGAACTTGCGCCCACTCCGAATGTCCAGCCTGATTCCGGGATTGGGTTGAACACATACTGCGCCCTTATCGGTCCGATTATCGGGATGGGCAGGTCCAGGAACCTTGTTTCCGAATATCGGTAGTCGAACTCGTTTTCTGTCTTGGCGAAGACAATTTTGACAGGAAGCTCCACGTCCAGGGTGAACGCAAAAATCTGGGCCGCAAAAAAAATCAATGCGGGAAGAAGAAAAAGTTTTTTCGTTCTCATTTGCAGAACCCCATGATATAGTTTGCCGCGATGGTCTGCTGCTGTGCCGCCGTTATGGAAGCCTCGTTGTCGCCTTTCTGGAATCCGTAGCAGCCAAAATTTCCGTGGTTCCCTCCGTCAATCACATGCTCCTCAAAATCCTGGGGCAGATTCTGGATGTTCTTTCTGTAGTTGTCCATCTTCAGAACACCGTCCCTGGAGCCGTAGAGACTCAGCACCCTGACCCCGGTTTTGCTTAGGTCCGATGTTGAGTATGAGGCAAGAAGAACCAGTCCCCTGAAATCCGAGGGATGCCTTGAGACATAGCTTGATGCCATTGCGCCGCCAAGCGAGTGACCACCGATGTACCATTTTTTGATTTCCGGGTAGTCAACCGGGAACTTCCCCGCCGCCGAGATATTGAAGATTGCAAGGTCGTATGGCTGCTGGACCAAAAAACATTTGACACCGTTTTTCGCGCACCTGACCAAAAGCGGAATGTACGCCGAATAGTCCACCGAGCCGCCCGGATAAAAAACAAGCGCAGTGTCCGTTTCCGCCGGTGGATTTATGACGACGGTCTCGTTGTGGTTCTGGAGAGTCACCCCGCCCGCCTCCGCAAGAATCTCGTCCAGACTGAAGTCCGCCTGGTACGAGCATGAGACGGCAAAAAACATGATGATTGTGGCCAGCGGGACTATATTCCTTATATGCCTCATTTTTTTTCCGTGGTCCCTCCGTTCTCAACAATGCTCCTGTATTTCCGGAAATTGTAGCGGAGTTTGCCTTCCGAGATTTTTCCGTATTCGATTGAATCCTTTGGGCAGTTCTCTATGCAGGCCATGCAGTGTGTACAGGATTTTCCCCAGACAGGCTTTCCGTTTGAGATTGATATGTTGTTGAGCGGGCAGACACTTGAGCATTTTCCGCATCCAACGCATGAGTCCTTGGCGTAGAAGCGTTTGGCCGTCATCACAAACTTTGACCAGAAGGGAGCGACCGGAATAATCGCCAAAAATTCTATGAGGAAGATGTGCCTGTGCTTTAGTTTGCCTCCCGTCCTGATTGTTTCGACTGTGTGCGGAATTTTTTCAACTGCCGACTTCAGGGTTCCCCTGATCTGGTCCTCGCTGGGCATTTCGTAGAGCTTTGTCGCTATGTAGTTCTGGGGCATGACGATATTGGATCCGCCCATGTACCTGAGCTTCATTCTGTGGCAAAGTGGACCGGCCTGTGCCTCCGCTATTCCGCTGTATCCTCCGCTTGTGAAAATGAAATACGCATTCCTGTTTCCTGTCAGGGAAATCTTTTTGAGAAAGCGTCTCAAAAATCTGGGAATCTCGCAAACGTAAATCGGGGTGCAGATTATGAACGGCTTTTCCGAATGTATCTCAGAAAAATCCCCTGCCTTGATTTTCGGGAGCAAATCAACACACTCGTCCCCCAGCAGATCCGCACATCTTCGCGCAACAAATTCCGTGTTCCCGGTCGCAGAAAAGAAAAGTACCATCTGGCTGTCTTCTCCTAAAGTTTGAAAGTTTCTATTATTTCCCCGAGCTTGTTCAGATCGTTCTGATTTTTTTCGGAACTGGTCGAGACTTCCTTCATCGAGCTGAGGATTCCGGCCACCCCTGTCTCCATGTCGCTCATCTGGTCCTTGATTTTTGTGGTGGAGTCGTTCAGTAGGCCCATCTCGCGCACAATCTGCTCACCGCCCACCATCATCTCCGTTGAGCCGTCCTTTACGACCATTGTCGTGTCGCTTATCTGCTTCATTGCGTCAAGGACCTGCTGGTTTCCTTCGGACTGTTCTGCCATGGCGTTCATGATGACGTTCTCCTGGCTTCGGACCGTCTGCGCAAGGTTGTAGATTACATCAAATTTCTGCTGGACCTCCTTTGTTCGCTCGGAGACATGCCCGATTGACGCGGAGAGGGCTTTGAGACTGTCGCTGATTGATTTTCCCTGCTTGCTCGACTGCTCCGCCAGCTTTCTGATTTCATCCGCAACCACAGCGAATCCCTTTCCGGCCTCCCCTGCATGTGCGGACTCTATTGCCGCGTTCATGGCAAGAAGGTTGGTCTGGCTTGCTATGGTCTGGATTATCGTGCTGGCCTCCATCAGGGATGCGGACTGCGATATGATTTCCTGGGACATTGTTACCGCGCTCTGGACGCTCTGTCTTCCCTCGTCGGATGCCTGTCCAAGTGAATTCACCGCGCTGGTATTTTTTTCAAGAATCTGGGTCATGCTCCTTATGTTCGCGACCATCTCATCAACGGCGGCGGAAGATTGGTTGACGCATGCAGCCTGCACCTCTATGCTCTGGTTCAGTTCCCTGATTCTTTCCATAATGTGTGTGGCGGATGCGTTGGCCTCCTCCACTCCCGATGCCTGGTCCGAAATTGCGTTTCCAATCATCTCAATTCCGTTCGTAATTTCCGAGACGCTTTTTGACGCACTGTCCATGCTCTTTGCAAGAATGTTGGCGTTCTGGTTGGATGTCTGGATTGACTGCCTGATTCCAATCAGAATATCGCGTGTTAGATCGGAGAATGAATTCAAATCGTTCACGAGGTCCCCAAGCTCGCACCTCATAGTCACCGGGATTTTTCCTGCGGTGTAGTCCCGGTTGGAAAGCGAGTTCGACAGACCCGAAATAGATGTCATGTTCCGCTTGACGTCGTTTATGTTGTAGAAAAAGTCGATAACGTCCATAACTGTCGCGACGGCAACGAATGGGATAATCCGCATGAGGAACTGGATGTTGGATAGCTCGCGGTTGGCCGGAATGAAGAACATGCACTCGACGACCATCACAAGGCCCAGAATCCCGAACACAGCTGCTGTTACGGTCCTGCTGACAAGTCCCAGGGTTTTGTACTCAGTTTTGTACGGAAGCCACCAGATATTTCTCTCGATGCTCTGGAGATAGATGATGTACGTGAACAGAGAAAAGACGAATGTGATTCCAAGCATCAGCATAAGCTGGTACAGGAACGGAGATTCCGAACCGAATGCCGCATAGGAAAGCCCCCTCTGGTTGTAGCGCAAATTGTAGACAGCCGGGGAGATTGCCGAAAAGAACACAGGCAGCACGATTGAAAACTTCTCAAAAACATTTATGTGCCGGTTGATTTTCCTTGTGGATTCCTCGGAGCCGTCAAAGGTGTCAACCAGATTCCTGAAGTTTATGAACATGAGGACCGGGGCCAAAATCTGTAGGACGGGTATAATGTAGATAACAGGGTCGGCCAGTGTTGTAAGCATCTCTCCAACAGTGACCGCGCCCATGCCAAGTTCTGTAATAATGAATATTGGGGACGGAACAATGTGGGTCAGAATGAGCATAACCAATGTGAGCCTTGTGATTTTTTTTTCAGGCCCGAAGTTTTTGATTTCATTTGTCATAAAAATCTCCTTTAAAAACACCGCGTTAGCGGCGTTGCATGGAGGCAACGAAAACCTCCTTAATGGAATCAATGGAAAAGCCCAAGGAATCCGCTGAAACCAAGGAGCAAAACCTCTTTGCAAGTCTTAAGCCCCCCAAAAGGGAACTTAAAATTTCACACCAACAAATGATTTTATATAGATACCATTATAAATGCAAAAAGCGATTATGGCAATCTTGAAAATCAATGCAGACAATTTTTAGATAATTTAAGAATCGGAGATTTTTAACTGGAATTTAAAATAAAAAAGCCAGCGACTGCCTACTTTCCCGGGACGAACCAAGTATCATCGGCGCTACGGTGCTTGACTTCCGTGTTCGGTATGGGAACGGGTATTTCCACCGTGCTATGGTCACTGGCATATTTAATTTCGTTTCAAACATCAGTTGTTTTTTTGTGTTCGTCTGAATCACTCAACTGATGATGTTAATATACACTGCACGCAAAAAATAGTCAAGCAGTTTTAGAAAAAAAAATCAAAATTTTTTAAATTTTTTTTGATTTTCTTTTTTTCCTGCCTTATTGCGTCCGGCGGCTGTGAAAATCCAGTTTCCTTCTTTTGTTTCGCCTGGATTGGGGGCGTTCTGTTTAATCCTTTAATCATTAAACCCCGCCTGCACCTTTTTGTAAATTCGTAATCCCTCCTTGACAGAATCCATCGGGGAATATATAGTTAAATAATTACGTTTCTTTTTATAGAAACAGACTATTTTCAAATTAATTTATGACAGCTTGTTAAAAGGGGGACTGCAATGGCAGACAACGAAATTCCTTACAAAATCTATCTCAGCGAATCGGAGATGCCGGAGGCTTGGTACAATGTACGGGCGGACATGAAAAAAAAGCCTGCCCCCCTTCTGAATCCAGAGACGCACAGGCCATGCACGGCGGAAGAACTTGAGCATGTTTTCTGCAAGGAGCTTGTCGCGCAGGAACTCAATGAGACCGACCCGTACATCGCAATCCCGGAGGAAATCCGTAGCTTCTACAAGATGTACAGACCTGCTCCACTTGTCCGCGCATACTGTCTGGAGAAAAAACTTGGAACGCCGGCTCACATATACTATAAATTTGAAGGAAACAACACATCGGGAAGCCACAAGCTGAACTCCGCAATCGCGCAGGCATACTACGCCAAAAAGCAGGGGCTCAAGGGTGTGACAACCGAGACTGGAGCCGGACAGTGGGGAACAGCCCTTTCAATGGCAAGCTCCTATTTTGGTCTTGACTGCATCGTATATATGGTAAAATGTTCATACGAGCAGAAACCGTTCCGCCGTGAGGTAATCAGGACCTATGGGGCAAAGGCAATCCCCTCCCCGTCAATGGAAACCGAGGTCGGACGCAGAATGAACGCGGAATTCCCCGGAACCACAGGCTCCCTTGGATGCGCAATCTCCGAGGCCGTTGAGCATGCCGTGACCCACGAGGGATACCGCTATGTGCTTGGCTCCGTTTTAAGTCAGGTACTCCTGCACCAGAGCGTGATTGGACTTGAGACAAAGACAGCCCTGGACAAATATGGAATCAAGGCGGACATAATAATTGGATGCGCCGGCGGTGGAAGCAACCTTGGTGGACTCATCTCGCCGTTCGTCGGACAGATGCTGCGTGGGGAAGCCGACTACAGGATTATCGCGGTGGAGCCTGCAAGCTGTCCAAGCCTTACACGTGGCGTTTATGCATACGACTTCTGCGACACAGGAAAGGTATGCCCTCTCCAGAAGATGTATACGCTCGGAAGCAGCTTCATGCCTTCTCCAAACCATGCGGGCGGTCTTCGCTACCACGGAATGAGTTCAATTGTGAGCGAACTTTACGACCAGGGACTGATTGAGGCACGTTCGGTCGAGCAGACGGAAGTTTTCAAGGCGGCTCAGGAATTTGCAAGAGTCGAAGGAATCCTCCCGGCTCCGGAAAGCAGCCACGCAATCAGGGCGGCAATGGACGAGGCCCTCAAGTGCAAGGAGACAGGCGAGCA
>DGGQ01000099.1 GCA_002392275.1 Treponema sp. UBA3870 | reverse complement strand
AATACCGCTACCTTGATTTGCGCCGCGACCCGATGCAGAAAAACATAATCCTCCGCTCACAGGTAACTTTTGCGACACGCGAATATCTTACGTCAAAGGGATTTTTGGAGATTGAGACCCCGACATTCATAAAATCAACTCCGGAAGGAGCAAGGGACTATCTGGTTCCGTCAAGAGTTCATCCGGGAAAATTTTATTCCCTTCCCCAGTCACCGCAGCTTTACAAACAGCTTCTCATGGTTTCTGGATTCGACAAGTATTTCCAGATTGCACGCTGCTACCGCGATGAGGACGCACGTGGAGACCGCCAGCCTGAGTTCACGCAGATTGATATGGAACTTTCGTTCACCAACCGCGAGGAAGTCCTTACGACAACCGAAGGAATGATGCAGTACATTTTCAAAAAGACCATGAACTACGAGCTTCCGGCAAAGTTTGACCGCCTGAGCTGGGACGACGCATTCAATTACTACGGTTCCGACAAGCCAGATCTACGCTTCGACCTGAAAATGCAGGACGCATCTTTTATGGCGGAGCTTTCCGATTTCAACGCATTCAAATCAGGAGCCGCAAATTCAGACCAAAGCATAGAGCGTCATAAAAGGTCTGGACTCAAAGCTCTTGTCGTTAAAAATGTCGCAGACAAATATTCAAGAAAATCAATCGAGGCACTTGAGAGCGTCGCAAAAATCAACCACGCGAAGGGTCTTGCCTGGATGAAAGTCAACGCGGAAGGCCAGTTCGAGGGTGGAATCTCAAAATTCTTTGCCGGAAAGGAAAATGAAATCTGCTCAAAGCTCGGTGCGGAAAAGAACGACCTCCTTCTTTTTGTGAGCGATGAAAAATGGCAGACTGCATGCGTGGCGATGGGCGCGGTCAGAAAGCAGCTCGGAAAAGATTTGAACCTCTACAACCCGAACGACGAATTCCATTTTGTGTGGATTATCGATTTCCCGTATTTTGCTTTCAACGAAGAAACACAGAGCTGGGAAACCGAGCACCACATGTTCACGCTTCCGCAGAAAAAATATTGGGACACGCTTGAGTCCGACCCGGGAGCAGTAAAGGGAGACCTTTATGATTTGGTCCTGAACGGTTACGAGCTTGCATCCGGTTCAATGCGTATCAACGATCCGGCACTTCAGCAGCGCATCTTCAAAATCGTCGGCTACTCAAACGAGCGCGCGGAAAAGGCATTCGGATTTTTGGTTCAGGCATTCAAATTCGGAGCACCGCCACATGGAGGAATCGCACCGGGACTTGACCGCCTGATTATGCTGATGAGGCATGAGGAATCAATCCATGAAGTCATCGCATTCCCGAAAAACAACCTTGCACTTTCCCCGATGGACGAGTGCCCGAGCGTAGTTGATGAGCAGCAGCTGAAAGACCTGCACATCCAGTGCTACGATGTAGAAAAAGAGTAGAAAGACCAAGTAAGCTCTAAAGGTTAATGGGAACCTCTAAAAAATCCAGTTTTTAGAGATTGCCTAATGCTTTTAGAGCTTACTTTATGCCCTTGTTTAAAAAAAAGACACAAAGTTAAATCCTCAAACTTAAGCCTCACTTTAGATTTTCACCACATCTGACTTTAGATTTTTACTGCTATTGACTTTAGATTTTTACCATATTACACTTTAGATAATTACCAATAATACGCAGGAGGTCAAAAATGAATGTCTCAAGAAAGGCGAAAGATGCTCTTTTAAGACTTGCAGGCCAGTTTCCTGTTGTCGGTATTACAGGTCCGCGGCAAAGTGGAAAAACTACGCTTGCAAAAATGACTTTCCCTGAAAAAAAATATGTCACCCTCGATGACAAGGAACTACGTGCTCTGGCCACTTCGAACCCTAAAGATTTCCTTGATGCTTTTCCAGACGGTGCGATTATCGATGAAGCGCAGAAGGTTCCTGAAATTTTTGACGCAATAAAACTTTTTGTTGATAATAAAAAATATGAACCGGGGAAATACATCCTTACCGGCTCAAGCCAGTTCAAGCTTAAAGAAAATATGACAGACTCTCTTGCTGGCCGTGCTTCTTTTTTACGGCTTCTGCCATTTTCTTTAAGTGAATTAAAAAACTCAAATCTGCTTCCCCAAAATCCTTATGACTTGATTTTTAAAGGCTTTTACCCTCCTCTTTATGACAGCGAAAAGCATTTCATTCCTGACGACTGGTTTGAAAGTTATATAGATACATATCTTGATTTGGATGTAAAAGGGCATATAACTGCGACCAACATTTCTACCTTCAAAAAGTTCATTCAAATTTGCGCACTTTATTCCGGTCAGATTCTTTCAATGGAAAGCATTTCAAAAAATCTTGGAGTTTCCGCGCCGACCGTAAAGCAATGGCTTTCAATTCTGGAATCATCTTTTATCATTCATTTTCTTGGACCGGATACAAATAACCTTGGACGTTCTATCGTAAAAACACCTAAGCTGTATTTTACGGACACAGGATTATTATGCCACCTGCTGCGTTTTGAATCAAAGGAAGATTTACTTTTAAGCTCGCATAAGGGTGCTGTTGTAGAAACTTTTGCTGTGGCTGAGCTATTAAAATCCCGCTGCAATATTGGAAAAAAACCGGAGCTTACATTTTTCCGTGACGCAAAAGGCTTTGAGGTCGACACAATTGCCGACTGGAAGCACACATACGCAATAGAAATCAAAAGCAACTCCGACACAGAACAGAAGCTTTCTGCGAATACAAGAAAATATGTTTCCCTGCGAAAGGACACCAAATGCCATGGTGCAGTTTTTTACCTTGGCGACATCACTTGCACCATCAACGGCATTCAGTATGTCAGCTGGCACGACTGGGACAGTTTGATATAATTTCTTGGAAAAACGGACAAAATATAGTAAAAACACCTTGGAAAAACGGACAAAACATGCTAAATTCACCTTGGAAAAACGGACAAAACATGCTAAATTCACCTTGGAAAAACGGACAAAACATGCTAAATTCACCTTGGAAAAACGGACAAGGAGGCATAATTGTGTTATTCAGAAAACCCAAAAGAAGCTCTTCTTGTAACAGGTGCGCGCCAGATAGGAAAGTCCTTTGCAATCCGTGAATTTGGAAAATCTCATTTTGAAAACTTTATTGAAATCAATTTTATAGAAATGCCGCAAGCAATCGAAGTTTTTAATAATGCAAAAGATGCAAGGGATATCCTTTTAAGAATATCAGCTTTGAAAAATCAACCCATGCAAAAGGGAAAGACGCTTATTTTTTTTGATGAGGTCCAGAAAGTTCCTGAAATTGTGACGGCTATAAAATTTCTTGTTGAAGAAGGAAGCTACCGTTATGCGCTCAGCGGTTCACTGCTCGGAATTGAACTTAAAGGGCTCCGTTCTGTGCCTGTAGGTTTTATGACAATAAAAGAAATGTACCCTTTAGATTTGGAGGAATTCTTTATTGCCTGCGGAGTTCAACCACAAGTTTTTGATTCACTAAAAAAAAGTTTTGAACAAAAGATACCTGTTGATTCTTTTGTCCATGAAAAAATGATGCAGCTTTTCAGGCTTTATATGATTACCGGCGGAATGCCTTCCGTTGTTCAGACTTATATTGATACTAATAATATTCAAAATGTGCTGGCGGTTCAAAAATCAATTCTGCAGATGTACCGCGAAGATATTTCTCAATATGATCCGCAAAACAAACTCTACATTGAAGATATTTTTGATTTGATTCCAGCGGAGCTGAATTCCCAGAACAAACGATTTATTCTAAAAAAGCTGAACGAGAATCTTAAATTCAGCCGTTATGAAGACAGCTTTATCTGGCTTAGAGAGGCAGGGGTTGCATTACCAACATATAATATTGAATCTCCCACTCTGCCCCTGGAACTTGCAAAGCAGCGCAATCTGTTCAAGCTTTTTTCTAATGATGTTGGTCTGCTCGCAAGTCAATACGCACAGGGAATACAACTGAAAATTCTGAATAATGAAAATGGCATTAACTTTGGTGCAATTTTTGAAAACACTGTCGCACAGGAACTAAAAGCACATAACTTTAAACTTTTCTATTTCAACAACAAAAAACAGGGCGAGCTTGATTTTGTAATCAAGTTGGACGATGAAATTGTTCCTATAGAAGTAAAATCCGGCAAAGATTATGAACGCCACAACGCCTTAAAAACTGTTCTTGCAAATCCAGATTATGATATTAAAAAAGCGTATGTGCTCTGTAATGATAATATTAAAGAGACCGGTAAAATTACATACCTTCCGATTTATATGACAATGTTCATTCAAAACAGTGTACTGCCGGACTTTGTATATAAAATTGATTTGAAAGGTATGTAATTATTTAAAAAACTATTTCTTTTTAATCACAATTTTGCCCAGTCAGTGACTTTCTTAATCAAGCTGTTTATATATTTTACGGTTCCTTCTGTACGGTATTGTTCCCTTAACCATGAAAGATCATCCGGCAGTTTTGGGAACCTTTTCGAGTCATAGGGGAAAGGAATATTTTCCAGTCTGGCATTGGTAGGATCTGAAAGAGCTATAATACCTTGATGTGTAAAAAGATACGGGTCGTAAAAATGGAAGGTATAAATCAGATTATCATCTTTATAAGGTTTTAACTTTACCAATTCTCTAAGATTTGAATATTCTATACAACTTACAACAATTGAATGTTTGGAATCATAACTTCTTATAAGTTTAATAGTTTCCTGCTGTATCTTATACCATTTGCCTGCATTTCCACCGTTCGGCTCATTCATAATTTCGTAAATGATATAATCGCTTCTGTCTTTATAACGTAGCGCAATCTGAGACCAGACTGATTCAAAATGTTTTTGCAAAAGTATAAAATCATTATTGGTATAGGTCCATTGACCAAATGGATCAAATGTATGATTGTTATGATTATCAATTATCAGATAAATCTGATTTCTCTCCGCCCAATCACAAACCTCGTCAACTTTTTTAAGAATTGCTTCGTCTATTTTTCCTATACCAGAAGCTTCTTCAGTATAAAGATCAAAATCACAGACAAGCCTGATTACATCCACTCCCATGCTTTTAAGGCAGGCAAAATCTGCTTCATCATGCTTATTTAGATTTGGTAGCTCTCCTTTATTCCAGGTTTCAAAAAAGGCTAGCATGTTGATGCCTTTTGAAAAGGGCAGACTATTTTGTGCAAAGGCAAGTCCCGTCAGCAAAAGCAGAACAGCTGTTAGTGTTAATCTACGGAGAGCTATATACCCCCCACTTACGTATTGTAATATTCATGTGTCCTCCTTGCATGCAATTTACATACCTTTGCAAATTATAACACAGGATTTTGGAAAAGGGTACAAAATTAAAATATTCGAAAATCTATTTTAGCTCTTCATAAACAATTCCAGTGTTAACATTTCCGTTGTCCCAGAAACTG
Organism: Treponema sp. UBA3870; assembly: GCA_002392275.1. GTDB lineage: Bacteria > Spirochaetota > Spirochaetia > Treponematales > Treponemataceae > Treponema_D. Next base: position 12,974 of record DGGQ01000099.1, on the reverse strand, counting down.
TACTCATAAAAAAAATTTGTCTCCACACCGTCAATAAGTTTTGTTGTCTGTATCAAGTTGCCGGAATCATCATATTTATAAAAGTATTCGACCGTCCGGTTTCTGCTTTCAGATTCTCTCAGCCCAAGCAAAAATTCGGATGGCGAGAAGCTTTCTGTTTCATTTCGGGAATAGACCATAAGCCCCTCCGGATTGTATTTATAAAACTCTGCGGATGTGTATGTAACATTTCCATCACCAAGACGGTTCGTGTGCATTGTTTCTGTAAAATTGTCGTCATCAAATTCTGTAATGCGTTCCAAAATCACATTGTTGTCATCGAAGGTAATCAACAGGTCATAGACAAGTCTGTTTTTTGAATCATAGCGATAAAAACTCTCATCACCCTGCCCATTACGCATCCAGACAAGATTTCCCATATCGTTGTATTTATAATCGGTTTCGCCCCACTGGTCTATGGATTTTATCATGCGTCCATTTTCATCGTACTCATATTTTTCATCACAAAAGCCGCTGTCATTTTTTTGCACAAGGAGTTTTGTGTCGTCATCGTAAAAATATTCAATCACATTGTAGTCGGCAGTTTTGATTTCTGTCAGATTTTTTTCGATATTGTACTCATACCACCAGACACCTTTTTTGCTTTCATAGTTGTATGTGTAATAAGTTTTTTCTATTTTCCCATCGGCATTGTAAAAATAAATAAAGTCGCTGTCGCCCGGAGAATAATCCCTGATAATTTTTCCATCGTAATCAAATTCCTGCTTGCTGACAACGCGGACTTTTTTCTGTACTTTCGCGCCGTCAATCACAAAATCGCGCAGAAGAACCACGTCATCGGCAAACGCGAATGAAACAGACGCAAACACAAAGGCTAGAAATATTTTTTTCATCTTCTTCCTCAGTCCAAAAACAATTTTTTGAAATTTTCATCAACCGCGGCAGAAAGTTTAGATACAGGAACATGTCGTTTTGATGCAATGTAGTCGTAGATGTAAGTTATGTTGAGCGGAGTGTTCAACGTGTTCTTGAGGGGTACGGGGGCATAGTATGGCGAATCCGATTCAATCATGATTCTGTCTTTCGGAACATACTCAAGAATTTCCGCCATATCCTGTGCGGCCTTTTTTCCAGAATAAGTCACCGCGCCGCTAAAACTGATGTACCATCCCAAATCAAGAAAAAAATCCAGCTCCGATTTTTCGTACGAGTAGCCATGGATTACGCCCCTGTTCCATTTCACGGCTTTAAGAACATCGGAAGTTTCGCGGAAGCCTTTTCGAGAGTGGACAAGCACCGGCATGGAAAGTTTTTTCCCCAGGGTCATTTCCAAAGCAAAAAGATCTCGCTCGTCAGAAATTGTGCGGGCATCAAAATACTCATGGTCGCGTCCTTCGTATTCCGCAGATTCCCAGTCGTGGTCAATTCCGCATGGACCAATCGCAACAAGACGGTCTGCAAAATCAACATCGGAATTTTTGAAGGAGTTTATATTGTCCTCCAGCCGCTCAATGTAGTCGTAACGGTTTTCAATGGAATCCAAATCACCCATTATTCCGGCACTGAAATACACCATCTGCCGAGCATTGTGTTTTGCGCTCTCGTCCTCGATTAAATCAATCGCCTCGCCGACAAGTGATGCACGCTGCCATATATCGTCCGCCTTCATACCAGTGTCCAAAGCAAAAAACGGTTTTGATTTTGCCATCCGCGAAAAGATTTCCGCACCGTAGTCAAGTCCGGCATCCTGAGTCATCTGTGAAAAATTAAAAAACAAATCTGAATACATACCTATATTCTACACAAGTTGCGAACGGACCGCAAGAAAAATTTTATTCCACACTCTCCACATTTTCCGCCACCAATTTCTCAGCCTTTTTCTGGAAAATTTTTCTCATAATCTTTTTGATTCCAAGCGTAATCGCAATGCACAATGGGAAAAACGGTGTGAACGGTCCAGCCCAAAATGCAAGGCATGACGATGCGACAACAAAACACCATTTCCACTTGAACGCAAAATACAGGATGTAGCAAAGCCATACAGGAGAATAGACCACCGCTACAACAATTGCAAAAATTATAAAAGTTTTTACATCCGTGATTTCAGACTTGATGTAACGCCAGAGTTTTTTAAGCTTCAGCTTCATCCATCGGACAAAATTATTGAACCAAGATTTCTTGCGGGGACTTTGCGCCGGTGGATTTCCAATTTCAACTTTATTTTCAACTTCATTTTCCATTCCAAAAGAATAATACATTTATAAAGATTTGGGAACCCAAAAAAATGGCATGACAAAATCCTCGACATTCAATATAATACTGGGGTATCTTTAAAATCAAAGGGAAGATTATGACTGTCGATTCAAATCAGCTGGCTTTTATTTTGGACAACACGCCTGCGGAACAAAACATTATGCTCGTCGGAAAACATGGCATTGGCAAGAGCCGTATTCTTGAGGACTATTTTTCAAAAAGGGGCGAAAGAGTTGTGACTTTGTTTCTTGGTCAGATGAGCGACCCCGGAGATTTAATTGGTCTTCCCGAAAAAAATGAGACGACAGGAAAAACAGATTTCATGCTTCCGTACTGGTTTCCTGTTGACGGAAAACCTGTTGTCCTTTTTTTGGACGAGCTGAACCGTGCACGTCCCGAAGTTTTGCAGACAATTATGGATTTGACATTGAACCGAAAACTTGCCGGAAAGTCACTCCCTGATGGCAGCAGAATTATAAGCGCGGTGAACAATGGAAATGAATACCAGCTTACAGATTTGGACCCCGCACTTGTGAGCCGATTCAACATTTACGAATTTGCGCCGACCGTTCAGGACTGGCTGGACTGGGCAGAAAAATCCGGAGTGGATGAAAGGATAATAGATTTCATCAATGAAAATCCCGAGCAGCTTGATGGCGACAAAAAATCTTCAGAAATGGATCCACTTGAAAGAACACCGGACCGAAGAAGTTGGGAGCGGACCAGCGACATTATAAAAAAGTTTCCCGAGCTTCAAGATATTCACAAAGCAATTGTCGCGGGAATTATCGGTACAAAAACATGCGCGCTGTTTTTTAAATTTGTGAACCAGAACAACATTCCGTCCGCAAAAAAAATTTTGTGTTCAGATTTTTCTTCCATTAAAAATAAAATTGAAAAACTGTCGCCAACAGATTTTACACAGATAAACAATTCGCTCTTCAATTTTATTGAGGCAAAAAAATATAGCGAAGAACAAAAAAAATCTGTCGCATTAAATCTTGAAAAATATTTTGATTTTGTTACCGAAAAAAAACAGAGGGAAATCCTTTCGCACTTCATTTCACTAATCAGCGCGAGTGCCTATCCTGAAACAGTTTTTTTTATTTCGACCGAATGTAAATCAATGTACAAAAAAATTTTTGAGGCAATCTGACTTTGGAAAAAAAATCTGTTGAAAAAATATTGAGCGAGATTTCTCAAAAATGGTTTTACACGGAGCCGCTTCTTTTTTCCGTTATCTCTGGTCACACGCTCCTAAAAAACGACGGACTTTCAATCCCAATGCGGACAGGAAAAATGTGCATTGAATTTTCAGAAGAGATTCTTGAAAAATTTTCTTCCACGCAGATTGAGGAATATCTAAAAGTCGAGTCGCTGAGAATATTGTTCATGCATCCATACTCACGAAAACCACACAACGCCCAGAACTCAATTCTTGCAATGGCGAGCGATGCGGTTATTAACCAGCTTTACAAAATTTCTGTTCCTCTAAAGGGGGTGGAATATTTGAAGCGCATGGTTGGAACTTTTGCGACTTTTCCCGACATGAGTTTTGAAGAGTGGTACAAATTCATTCTGGACATAGTAAAAAAATCCCGCGGCGGAGAGGGAATTGGGTTTTCCATTGCGGACATGGGTGCGTTCGATGAGAGTTCTGAACTTTGGGAAGAAAACGTTGATGCACAAAAAAATATTCAGGCGCAAATCCAAAAGGCAGATGCTGATGAAGGATGGGGCAGCCTTGGTGGAAACACACGTCGGGAATTAAAAGCATCCTACGATTTTTCTTTTGACTACAGACGTGCACTAAACAGGTTCAGGGAAAACATTGTGAGCGCGAACAGAAAACTCACGCGGATGAGACCGAGCAGACGCTATGGATTCAGGGCGATGGGAAGCAGATACGAACGCAAGGCAGACATTTTGATTGCGGTGGACTCCAGCGGCTCGATTCAGGAAGAAAGTTTTTCCCATTTCTACACGGCGATAAAAAATATTTTCTTTTTGGGAATAATTGAAAAAATCGACCTGATTTTTTTTGACGTGAATTTAAAAAACACACAGGCGTTAAGGTTCACAAAAAATGTCAAGCTGTCCGAAATCAAAGGAAAGGGCGGAACTAATTTCCAGTGCGCGGTAGATTTTTTTGAGGAGCACCAGAGCGAATACAGCGGAATGATAATTTTTACGGACGGCGAAGGTGAGATTCCAAAAATCGTCTCGAAAAAAAACATACTGTGGATTTTGGACTCAAGACAGTCCTACGAAAAAAACAGACACTGGATTGAAAAAATCGGTCAATGCGCGGCAAGCTACCTGCCATTTTAATTTTTGATTGGAGGAAAAAAATGTACGATGATGTGGAAGCGGATTTCTGGAAAGAGATTTTAATCACAATGCAGCAAAAAAATATGGTGCGGAAAGATGGCAGCCCGCTATATTTTGATGGAGCTGCGAAAGCTTTCGATGATTTTTCAAAAAACAATCCAGATGTAAAGGCGAGTTTTGAAATGGCCTCATCCTATGCGACATGCGAAATGGAAATCACCGCGACAATAAAACTCAGGCTGTACATCCAGTCACAAATCAAGGGTAGCTTTTTGCAGAAAAATGGAAACGACTTTGTTAAAATCGCAGACGCAAAATTTCCGAACAATCCTTTTCCCGAAATCGAAAACTTTTTTGCGAACAAAAAAAACTATCTGAATCAGCTCGAAAAAATATCCACAGAATCAATCCGTGGCAACAAAAAAAATCTTGTCGCATCAGAATTTTTAAAAGCGTTCACGGCAAAAAAATATCCAGACGCAATCTGCAAAGTGGAGACGCTTGAAGACGGATTCATTTTGACTGTCGAAATGGATGGCGAAAAAAAACAAAAACACATTCCGCTGGATGAAATTGTCCAGGACATTGCATACGCGGAAATTGAATTTTGAATTTTCGGAATCAACCTGCGCTTCCAATAATTGCGGATAGGTTCACGCTCAAAAATCCTGCGCGGCTTGTCTTGTAAAAATTGGTCTGCTCCCATGCGACATAGAGCGTGTTCCCCGCAACAGCAAAATCGCCATAAACATATCCCGCCGGTAAAAGTGGAAGACGGAATGCCATGACATCATCGGAGGCGGCTGGCTTTATATATGTGGTTCCATCAGCAAATACTGCGGCGACATATTTTTCATTCGCACCCGCGTTCGCATACTGTGGAACTGTGCTGCTTCCCTGCTGGTAATATTGGACCGGCGATGTTCCGCTTCCATTTTTCCATGTGATGTTGAAAGTGAATTCGCTTGGAATCGATGCTACCAAATCACGCAGAGACTGTGGGGCGGAATTAAAAAACTTTGGCATGTTCAAAAGGCGGTAACTTTCTTCGCTGGACTGGCGGAAAGAAAAATCGGATTTTTGGGAGATTGCGGGGGTCAGTTCGGTGATGGGGACCTTGCTTTCCCAATCGAAATATGTGAACTCAACACGCTTGCCCTCCTCACTTTTTTTTGCGGAGCAGGACCATGTTTTTCCATCCCAAAAGTATCCAGAAATCTGCTGCTCATCATCAAGACCAAGGTTCCCGTAGGAGACCAGCGGATAAAAAATCTTTGCGCGTGTGTCGTACTCCACCAAAAATGGACGGGATGGCTGGACCACATTCGATATGGAGCCTTCAAAATCGGTGTTGAAAAAACTGCTTCTATATAGGTAGAAAACTGGATTCCCCTCGCAAAAAACGATTGAATCAGCTGTGACACCAGAAAAAATTGATGCGTCCGTGTGCAGGTCGATTCCGTTCTCCGTGAAGGTCAGCATTCCAAGTCGGTTCACCAAAGCATAGGCCGTGGAGGAGTCTCCATGTGGAACCGTTCCCGCAGAAGTAAGCCTGACAGTTTCGGTCCAGGGCAGCTCTGAGGTCTCTGGTGAATTTTGTGGCAGCTCGCATTTTTCAAAAGAGTTTTCGGTAAAATAATACCACTGGTGGTTTTTCTGGACGGCCTTTAGCTCAAGGGCATCCCCAAGACTCTGCTCGCTGGATGCGGTCCCGGCGTCGCCTCCCTTTTTGGAGCATGAAACAAAAATGGCCCCAACACAAAAAACAAACAAACTTTTCCTAAGAAAACTCGACTTGAACATTCCCATATTATATCGATTATCGGAATTTTTTGAACCGCTGTTTAATGCTTCCCATATTAATCAGCTGTTCCCTATTCTCTGGCCAACTTAAAATCGGATTTTTTGAATCTGCCGGACGCTATTGATTTTACAATTCTATCACCGTCGAGCCTCCATGGGTTTTCAAATTCGGCACAGGATTTGATAAATCTGGACCAGTTGAAGCGTGACACAAAATCCCGGGTCTGGGGGGCGGTTCTTCTGCTTCCACGGTAGAGCCTGTCAACGATGTACGCCGGAAAAGAGTCTTTTTCCGAAACCTCCACGGAATATGGGTAGATTGCCCCGAAAGGCTGCTGTCTGAGCCCATCTTTAACTGGATACGCAAGGATTCCAAGCGCCACATTTTTGGGTAGTTCCAGCGAAAAAGAGTCCGCGCAGGTCTCCAGAGAAAAGAGGGTCTCATTTTCACCGTCAAAAACGGAAATCTGCCAGAAATCGCAGTCGCAAAATCCACCGGAATCAAGAAAAAAATGGGTCTCCCGGCTTTCCAAAAACATGGAGCAGGCGAAAAACAGCGGACAGAGCAAAATCAGCAAAAATATTTTCTTCATATTATATATATGTTCCGTGGAAATCAAAAATGTAAAAAAAATTTGTCAAAATTTATTGAATTTCTAAAAATTTGTTTGAATTTTTAATTTTCATTGTTTCCTATAGCATTTTTATACGTTATAATTATTGTAGGATAAAAGCGTCTATAAAATCTCCGCCCAATTTGGGTTTGACTTGGAGGACAGCATGAAAAGACAATATATAGTAGCCATGGCTGTTTCGGCTGTGACCGGGCTTATGGTTTCCTGTGGCAATTTCCAGATGCCCGAAAGTATTTCTGTAAGGACGAACGCAGAGCTAAAGGTTCCGCTGGGTACGGCGACACCACCTGACGAGTTTTTTGAGAAAGTCAGCACAAAGACCCTTAAAGACCTGTTTACCGACGCGACCAAAAATCTTGATGGATTCCAGGTTGCGCTTTACGACTACCAGGATCAGGAAAACAGCCAGGTGCAGAATTTTCTCCTCCGAATGAAGATGAAAGAGCCTCTGAGCCTTGGAGATTTTGGAGACCAGATTAACGGTCTGAATCTGGAGAGCATGATTGGGGATTCCATCTCATTCCCGGAAGTGGACCAGACAATCACAGCGGGAAGTGCAGTAACATTCAACCAGGAAATGTCAATTGCGCTACCGGATTTTTCGGACAAACTGACGAACTACGAGGTGCAAAACCTTAACATAAACTATCTCCCGGAAATTGGGGCGGACTTTACAACAGTACTGCCGGAAGCCACTGTAAAAGCTGGTGGCGGGAAAGTTACATTCTCAAGAATCTACTACTCCTCGGGCAAAATCAAGCTGACATTTACGTCTGACAAGCCTTACTCGGACGATTACCATCTTGAACTTAAGGCAATAATTTTCGACACGGACGGAATAACCCAGCTTTCCAAGAGCAATGGCGGTGATTGGCAGGACATAACCCAGAACAATACCCTTGTCATTCCTCTCAACATAGCGCAGGGACTACCGGAAGAGTTTAAAATCAAGCTCTTCGCACAATCCACAGGCGGAAACTCGACCAAAATACACTCAATCACCGGTACTGGGGAGTTTGAGGACATAATGCCCACAAAAATTACAAATGTAACGGCAAACGTGAGCGACCTAGGCATAGACGAGTCCTCGTTTGACCAGTCAAAAACAGTCTCGCTCGGAGGAAATCTTCCTTCAATGATTAAGAGTGCTTCCTTCGATGACGCAAAACTTTCAATACAGGTCACAAATCCCGAGGGATGGTCCGGAATCGATTTGATTATAGACGGCGGAAACCCGACGATTAGCGGCAACGGAATTAGTTCACAAACATGGAGCAGCACCGACAAGGGCGGAAACTATTTAATCAACAAGGAATTCACCTGGGGGGCGACACTTGACCCATCGCAGCTTGGAAATATGACCGTAAATGTAAAGCCAAGATTCAAGGACGGCAAAATCAAGAACGCGACCATCGAGCTAAAAGGCGGCAGCACAAGCGTGTCCATTCCATGCAACATAGCCTTTGCCCTCACGAAAATCAAAAACGCCACGGTGGATTTGACGGAGCTTGGGCTGGACACAATCAACCAGAGCGTTAACATGCCGGAAGACGCAAGGCAATACACCGACATAATTGAAAGCATTACTTTCCCGGAATACCAGACCGATGCAAACGGAAACGATTCTTCAACAAGGCTTGACGGATTTGGACTCAGGTGCGAAATAATGAACACGTTCCCGAGCAACATTCCAATCCATATCCAGGCCCTCAAAAAGAAAAACAACGCATCGCAGTATTATCTTGACAGAAACGAGACCATCGCTTCGGGCTCATCTGCATCCACCGTGGACTGGACCTGCCATGAGACAATACAGTTCGGGGACACTCTGGACTTTAAGGTTGAAATACCGAACGCCAGCAATTTTTCCGTATCGAACATCACCCTTGGCGACAGCTACAGCCTAAAGTTTGCCGTGAAAAAAATTGTGTGCGACTGGGACGCGATAAAATTGGATTTGACCAGCCTTATGGACGACCTGAATTTGAGCAACAGCGAGGGTATTTCCCTTCCAATCAGCATCAAGGAGCTTATGAGCGGACTGGGTGACATTAGCGAGCTGCACCTCGATGACGAAATCAAGAAGCTAAAGTTCCGCACACTTCCGATGTATCTATTTGCCGAGGCCCCCTCAGTTCTGAGCGACATAAGTTTTGGCGGAAAACTGTATATGAAGTACAAGAAAACCATCGGCGATGTCACGACAACATGGTACAAGGATCTCCTGAGCAGCATTCCACTTCCAGACTCCCCCACAGACGCGACGATGACGACAAGGACAATCCGCACGGTGGACCCGGTGCAGTGGCCGGAAAACACGGATGCGCTGGTTGTCGCAAACAAGAACGATACAGGCAACATAGCATACTACCTTGAAAACCCAAGCATACCGGCGATAGACATGAAGGACCTGTTCTCAATGACCGACGCGGAGGATATACGCCTAATGTACGACATCAGCGGGAATGGAAACACGTCCACAATCTACAGGTCAAAGCTGGAGGGCACGTCCGAACTGAAGATTGGAATCGACATGGCCATGCTGCTTTCCCTTGATTTCAACCTGAGCGCGCCAATCAAAGTGGACGTAATGAAGATTGCGAACAAGGATTACGACACAAAAGACGAGAACGGGCAGTACAAGGATCTCCTTAACCGCACGGAGCCATCAAGTTTTGCCGAGTACGCGGACTATGCGGACTTTATTGAAAAATGCTACATCAGCTACGGCATCAAAAACGACCTGATTCCAGGCACTGGTTTCAGTCTGGCCGTGAAGGTGACGGATGAAGCCTCTGGTCTTGGGAAAAACGGTAAACCAAAGGAGATTGTATTCAAAAATGGAGAGGGCTCGCTGGAATTCACCCGCGAAGAAATAAAGAGCATCATGACAAGCTACCCGTTCCATCCGAACATTGTGGTACAGCTTGGACGCGACCTGAACAGCGGTGAAAGCACATCTTATGCCTCGCCGGAACGATTCTATCTTTCTCGCGAAGGAATGAACGGAGGTTCCTCTTCCCTCAGCGCAAGACTGGCCGCTGTCGTAAAAATGTCCGACGACAAGCCAATCACAGTCTGGCAGAAATAGGAGGACGACCATGAAGAAGTTATTGACACTGTTTGCCGTAGCCCTTGCAGCACTGCCGTTCTACGCTGAAATCTATTTCCCGCACCGCTATGTTGATTTCGGATTGGACCTTTCAATTGAGGCCGATGAAAATCTGATTGGCGCGAAGGATATTTTTGTAAAAAATCTGGTCATTGATTTGCCAAAAATCTGCGACGACCTGGACAAAGATGGTTTTGTGCTCAACATGCACCAGAACATAAACCTCTTTATGGACGTAAATATCAATGGATACGGCGGCGGTCTAACAATTGGAGAAAGCATCGCGATGTCCTTTAATCTGGGGCAGGACTTTTTCAGATTCCTTGCCTACGGAAACTACGGGGACTCCGATTCAGACACATCAATAGACATGCAGATGATGTTTGAGGCGTATACAGATGTGTCAGTGCCAGTCCACCTTAAATTCGGAAAACTGAGAATCACAGCCACACCTTCATACTACATTCCGATTGTCTATCTTCCCAACACAAAGGCCACGGTATCACTGACAACCATGGATGACGGTTCCATAACCGCAGAAGCAAATGCAGACCTCAATTTCTACTCGGTGCTTGACCTGGCAAACTGTGTTTCGACGGATGAAAGCGGCAACACAAACTTCAACCCAACAAATCTTCCGATAGACGACTTAAAAAACGATCCCATGAGCATATTCAGCGACTCAGCAGGATTCGATTTAAAAGCAAGGGCCGAGTATGCGCTTCTTGACAATCTGGATGTCGGTGGATATGTTAACGTGCCACTGTTCCCGGGAAGTCTGAAACACAGGCTCTCAGCAACCGCAAAGATTTCGGCGAATCTGGACCCGATTCTTGACTACTACACAAATGGCGAGCCCAAGGAAGAGGGACAGAATCCCTGGCACATCAATCCAGAAAATCCAAAAGACATGTTCAGCGGATTCAAAACCGACTCGTCCGAAAAATTCTACATCAACAGGCCGTTCAGACTGGGAATAGAGGCTGCGTTCAGGCCTTTCGGAAACAACTGGTTCTTCATCCATCCGAAGTTGGGTCTGGCCATGCGAAATCCATTCGGGAAGGACTTCAGCATTGCAAGCATATATCCGGAATACAGTCTTGAGGTGCAGGCATCCCTGTTCGACGTGCTTGGACTGAACCTCTGCACACAGTACACGGACAAGGTTTTCATGCACTCGCTGGGTATTTTCGCGAACCTAAGAATCATGGAACTCAAGCTTCAGATAGGAACAGGCAGTGGCTCCTTCCTAAAGTCCTTTAACCTTTCGGGTGTAAAAGCGTCCCTAGGATTCTCTTTTGGATTCTAGGGAAACACTGAATAATCCGAAAGCGGACTACCCAGCGTCAACCAAGGCATCAGTGGTCCTGTCGGTCGTGCTTGGACTGGCAGTCAACACAGTATGCGGCCCAAGGAATGTATGTCAGGCGTGGCTCAGGAATCTGCTGTCCGCAGTCAAGGCATATTCCGTAGGTTCCCTGGTTGATTCTGGAGAGTGCGCTGTTGATTTGGTTCAGAAGCTCGGCATCCCTTGCTCCAAGCTGGTTCAGAAGGTTTCCGTCCACCGCGTAGGAGGCGACATCTATTTCATCCCCAGGCTCGGATCCGCTTGTAAGTTCCGTGACTTCAGCGTTTCTGTCGGAAATGGACGTGACCAGCTCCTCCTTTTTGGCGAGCATCTTTTCCTTGGCCTTTTCTATGAAGTCTTTTTTCATATTAAATCCCCTTTATTGACAATTTGAATTATTTTGTACATATTATTATAAGAATTTAAAAAAAGCAAATAAATTCGTAAACCTTTGGTGGTAGATTTCAAAAAGGCGAACGATTTTGGAGGAATTTGTGGCAAACAAGGACGAAGCTATTGAAGTCGAAGGCGTTGTAAAGGAAGCTCTCCCAAACACAATGTTCCGCGTCGAACTGCAGAACGGAGGACACATAATCCTCGCTCATCTCAGCGGCAAGATGCGAAAACATTATATCAGAATTGTTCCGGGGGACACAGTAAAAGTGGAACTTTCGCCTTATGATTTGAATCGTGGACGCATCATTTTCCGTGAGCGTTAACCACTGAAACCGGGTCCAAGCAGAACGCTGGATTCCGGTTATTTTTTTTCTGCCGAGCCTGTTCTGAAAATATATTTCACAGAGTTGATGGCCCTCAAAAATCCTTTGATTCCACCCGCAATCAAAAGAATGTTCAACGGGAAAAAGAACATAAGAACGCGCAGTCCAAGAAAACAAAGAACCCCCTGAAGGATTCCGCTCGCAAACATTCCAAGCCCCTCCTTTCTGGAGATTGGTCTGGTCCGTCTCCTTGTAAACCATGTGAAAGTCTGATTCTGGCTCTGCCCGTCGTCATTCGAGTCGGTGGACGACTGATTCTGCTGGCTGGAGTAGAATTTCCAGAACGGATTTTCGGTGTAGTCATATTGCGCCCGGTAATCGGATGAGGACGGCCCGTAGCTTCCAGACATAGACGAGGAGCCGTACAAATCATACTGTCGGCGCTTGGACTCATCGGACAGAACTGAGTAGGCGTTGTTAATCTGCTGAAATTTTTTTTCGGCAGCCGCATCCCCCTGGTTTCTGTCGGGATGGTACTTCATTGCGAGAACCCTGTATGCCTTTTTAATCTCTTCAGCCGAGGCGTTCCTGTCAACACCCAGCACTTCATATAAATCGTCCATCAATTAAAAAGTACAAAAAAATCTGTTGAAAAACAAGAGCGCGGACCAAAAATAAACTTTTTTTATAAATTTTCACGTTCCTATTGACCTTGCCATTCCATTTTGCTATCATATCAACATATTTCGGGGGTGTAGCTCACCTGGCTAGAG
>DGGQ01000112.1:20283-21153 GCA_002392275.1 Treponema sp. UBA3870 | reverse complement strand
GATTTTCATAGAATCCGCCGCCTGTTATGTGGACCATTCCATGCACCGATGGACGGAACTTTTTCAGAACATCCATAACGGGGCGAACATAAATGCGTGTCGGGGTCAAAAGAACCTGGCCTATTGATTTTCCAGTCTTCTTTCCGTCCTCAATATATGGCTCGTCAAAATCAGTGACAAGACGGCGAATCAGGGAGAATCCGTTTGAATGTGGTCCGGTGGATGAAAGGCCAATCAGAACGTCCCCTTCCTTTATGGATTTTCCGGTAATCATCTCGGACTTTTCGCCAATGCCCACTCCAAATCCTGCAAGGTCGTATTTTCCCTCGTCATAAAAATCTGGCATCTCGGCGGTCTCCCCACCAAGAAGAGCGCATCCCGCATCAACACATCCATCGGTGACACCCTTTACCAGCTCCCCGGCAATCTTGGAATCCAGTTTTCCACATGCAATGTAGTCAAGAAAAAATGAAGTCTTCACACCGGAACAGAGAATATCGTTTACGCTCATGGCAACACAGTCAATTCCAACTGTGTCGTATTTCTTTAGCTTGAAGGCTATGTCCAGTTTTGTTCCAACTCCATCGGTTCCGCTGACCATGACAGGATTTTTCAGCCCCTTCGGAACGGCAAACATTCCGTTGAACGAGCCAAGATCGGAAAGCAGTCCCGGAATCTTTGTGCGGGCGGCCTGCACCCTGTATTTGTCAACAGCCTTGTAGCCCTCGTTAACATCAACTCCGGCCTTCTTGTAATCAATAACATTGTTTGCCATAAAATTCTCCTATAAAACTTATTTACAGGGGAGTACCCCTGTACCCCCAGATAAAGGGGATGTAAAACCCCCTACTCCGAAGCGAGGGTTTTCCC
>DGGQ01000112.1:0-20208 GCA_002392275.1 Treponema sp. UBA3870 | reverse complement strand
TAAACCCCTCCCTTTCCCGGCACGGTTCAGGGGCATAGCCCCTAAAAACCCCAGACATAAGAATTCTCTTGCAATTCTTTTACAATGCACGGCAAAAGAGTAAGATAATAAATTTTTACAATTCTACACCCAATCCGCCGTTGGATTCTGCGTCGGAAGCAAGTTTTCTGCGGAAATCGATGAGCTTAGTTTTTAGCTCGGGATATTTTACTGCGAGAATTTCAATTGCAAGATACGCTGCGTTTTTTGCGTTCCCAATACCCACACTTGCAACAGGAATCTGGGGAGGCATCTGGACAACGGAAAGAAGCGCGTCCATTCCTCCAAGACCATTCGACTTTCCGGGGGTGACACATTCAAGAGGGACGCCAACTACTGGCAAAACCGTATGCCCCGCAATCACACCAGGCAGCGCTGCGGAAAGACCGGCTCCGGCTATGATGACCTCGAAACCTTCGTCCTCAATCTGCCGAATTGTTTTAACCAGAAGCTCCCCCGCACGGTGCGCGGAAATAATAAAGGCCTTGTAATCAACACCGAATTCCCTGAGGACATCGGCGGACTTTTTCATCGTCTCGGTATCGGACTTTGAACCAAAAAAAATCGCAACTTTCATACCACAATCTAACACGTGGACCGATTATTTTCAAGGTTTATGCGCAGAAGATTTTTATTTCCACCAGTCCTCCACCTTCAGCATGGAGTTTTCCTGCAGGGCCGCATAGTCTTCCACATTATGGGTCACAAGAATCATACCGTTTGCAATGGCGGTGGCGGCAATCTGGCAATCGTCATAAGGAATTGGCCGACCCTTTTCCTCACAGCGAGCACGTATTTCACCACAAATCTCCGATGCAAAACCATCGTAAGGAATTATATCATAGGTCTCTTTTATTGATTGCAGACAATTCCGCACCATGTTTTTCCGTCTTCCATCGGGCAGCCTTTCATATCCATAAACAGATTCCTGCCAGACAGTCGAACAGATTGCGCAAAGCCCCTCGTTTTTAGCTAGATTCCTTAATACAGAAAAATTTGGTTTCAACTTTGCAGCTTCTGAAATCACATTGGTATCGAGCAAATAAACCGGTCTCATACTTCACTCCAAATCGAATCAATTTTTTTGTAATACGCTTCATCAGGATATTCATCCTTTGGAATCACGAGACCTTCGTAGCTGGGGTCGGCAAGGACATCGGCATACTCCTTTCTGATTTCCTCCAGCCTCTCAATGAATGTCTTCTTTTTTATCTTCTTTTCATACTGCTCCCAGCTGATAATAACGGCAACAGGTTTGTCATGCCGGGTAAGCTCCACCGGTTCCCCTTCCTCCGCTGTTTTGACAAGGGACGAAAAATTGTTTCTGGCATCATAGATTGTCGCTCTGCACATAGCTACCCCCTGCGTTAATTTTAATTAAATCTTAACACAGCACTGGCTATAAGTCAACAGTATTAGCCAATTTTGATTTTAATCAACACGCCTCACGCTTCCGTCTTCCTGGGCGATGAATGCGACCGGATGCAGCTTGGTGAAAAACCCGCACTCCACCACACCGGTAATGCCGTTGATTTTATCTTCCATTTCCATCGGGTTGACGGGATTTTCCCACAGGCAGTCCAGAATCATGTTTCCGTTGTCGGTAATAACTGGTCCCGCCTTTCTGATTCCCTCGCGAAGAGTGCAGGTCGCCCCCATTTTTTCAAGGGCATGGATTACGCAGATTCTTGCCTCTGGGATTATTTCAACCGGAAGAGGAAACTTTGTTCCGTGGGATGTAACCGCCTTTGAACTGTCCGCCACAATCGCATAAAACTTTGACGAGTACGCGGTGATTTTTTCCCTCAGAAGAGCAGCCCCGCCACCCTTTACCAGAGAGTTTCCGGGACCAATCTCATCCGCGCCGTCAATAGTCAAGTCAAGCTGGCCGCCAATGTTTTTGTCATTCAGGGAGCAGACCCTTATTCCCAAAGTCTCGCACGCAAGCGATGTCTGGAAACTTGTCGCAACCGCAAGAATGTCCTTCAGCACTCCGCCGGCAATTTTTTTTGCAATGGCATTTACAGCAGGCATTGCGGTGGACCCCGTTCCAAGCCCAATCTTCATTCCGCTAAAAATCTTCCCTTCGTCAATCAATGTCTCGACAGCTGTTTCGGCAGCCAAAATTTTCTGCTGGTCCCTTGTTATCATAATATCCTCAAATCCTCTCAATAGTCGTTGTCGGTGAAAATCCTGAACTGCTCGTAACCCTGATACCTGAGCATGTCGTAACCGTTGCAGACTTTGCATCCAGCTTTCGCAGCCCGGGCCATCATTGGTGTCACAGCGGGAACATAGATTATATCAAAAACCTTTTCCTTGCCGGTAAAATCATAAAAATACAGCGGGTCGTTTTCCTGGTTGGAAGCATCCGTGCTGTTCATCCCCACAGATGTTGTCTGGATGATTATGTCACTATATTTTGCGAGCGTGTCCATATTTTCGCTTCCAAGTTTGCATGCACAGAATCCATACTTCTCGGCAAGCTCCTGTGCACGTGCTATGGTTCGATTAAAGATGCATGCCTTTCCCTTCAGCTGCTTTATGGCATAGGCAATCGCCCGGGAAGCACCACCCGCACCGATTATGGCAACCCGCCTGCGCGAAAGATTTTTTTCTCCAAGAAATTCCAGAAGCGATTTTGTGAATCCGCTGACATCAGTGTTGAATCCACGCCATCCACCATCGGAACGGACAATGGTATTGCACGCACCAATCTCCCGGCATTTTTTTTCAAGGTCCGGAATCTCCTCCAGGACGGCCTCCTTGTGCGGAATCGTTACGGACATGCCCTTTATGCCAACCGAGTCGGCAAAATCAAGAACTTCCTTAAAACTTTTGGAGGCGATTGGAATGTACACAGCGTTCATGCCATGCTTGATATATCCCGCGTTGTGGATTTCGGGACTGGATGTTTTTAGCAACGGATACCCGGTTATCCCATACACACGCGTAGATTCGTTTATACTTCTGAAATGGTAGATTTCATTCAGCAGGACCGGGTCCACATGGCCAAGCATAGCCACATTGGAGCTGCTTTCACCGGGAGATGTGAAGGTCAAAAAATTTTTAATCTTCGCGCTGAGTATTCTGGTCGGAACCCCAAGCGGACCCATCGCAAGCAGAATGTGGTTCGAATCCTTGAGTTTCGCCGCCTCGTCAAAGACATGCTTAACATCATGCAAACTTTCCGGCATGAACGCAATCTTGGGAATCTCGTAGTCAGTCACCTTGAGTTTTTCAAGACGCTGCGCAAGATTTCCAATCGGATTTTCCATGTCGTGCAGGCTTCTGATTACCCGGACCCCATAGGCAAGCGCACCGTCCTGAAGTGACGCTACCTGGAAGTCCTCCTCAAAATCAACATAGGCAAAGTTTTTGGACTGGTCCTCATCAACAAAGGAAAGCGCTTTGGCAAAAAGAACAGAGCGGGCAGCCTCTCCGTCAGTATAAAGTCCACCATCAATTTTCCGCCTGATTGTAAGAATGCAGGGCAGACCCGCCATGGACGGAAATTTTTTGATAAACGGTTTCTCGTTGTCATCCAGAAAATCCGCCCGCAGCTCCACCATGTCGATATGCTTGCGGTATTTTTTTATAAGCTCCAGATCTTCGTTTACGGTCTTACCGGTCAGAGTCAAACAGATTAAAGGCTGCCCCATCACTTCACCCTGTAGGATTTCAGGATTCCATCAAAATAGGACCTGTTCTGCATGTAGATTCCCTCAAATACCGTCAGCTTCAAAAAGGCGTATGTCCCGTCAGCGCATTTTGTCAGAATGGAAAAGTCCCTGGTGACATCCCCCGTGTCCGGCTGGCAGTAGAGGTTTGTAACGACAGTCACATTCTTTGAGCGCGAAACACTCCTCTGCTTCCAGACCGTAAAAGCTCCGCTTGTGCTCTCGCAAATCATGCGGACAGTCATGTCCTCAAAAAGCTGAGTAGAATTTTTCATAGCGTCGGGAATGGAAAGCGTGGCCATGCTGAGATATGCATAGTCCCCCATCAGCCAGACCCCCTCCATATTTGCCTGCGTCCACTGGTTTGTCAGCTTTATGCTCTGGTTCTGGTACTTCGCATCCATGGATTTTGCCCCAGATTTTTTCTGGAACTTGCGGCTCAAATCCTTTGGAGCGGTCTCGACACCCTTGTAGTCCGTAAAACTTTTGTCATCGGATGAGACAAGCTGTCCAACGGTGATTGCCGAAAAAACTTTTGTCCCGTCGCCCGTCCTGATTTCCTCTATATTGAAAATCGGGACCATGGTGTTGAAAACAATAGTCACAGTACCGCCGAACTGTGCAAAGTCCTGCCTGCTTTCAATTTTCTCGTTGCTCTCAAGAAATGCCTTCTGCGCCCTCGCCGTGAACTCATAGAAAAGGTCGTGCAGATAGTTGATTATGTCCGTGTCCTCTCCGCCAACCGCGCCGACAATTGTTTCGCCGGTAAGCTCCAGATGGTTTGCCTCGGGATCCACGCTGAAGTAAAGGGTTATGTCCTTCGCCATCAGCTTGTTTTTTGAATCCGCCGGTGCATAGTAGCGGACCGCGTAGGTGCTGTCGTCATAATAGAGGAATCCGACAATCGACTGGCGCGTAAACGATTTGTCCGAATAATAAACATACTCACCGGAATTGTCCGGGATATACTGAATCATTCCTGGAAGGGAATACGCGAATACGGAAAAAAGTGCCGTCACGCAGACCAGAATATTTCTCTTCAAGTTTCTCATAAATCTACCTCTGTAGGTCAAAGTTACCTCTATTATGGAAAATAAAAAACAGCACCTTTGGTTACTGGACAAAGCACCTTAGGTCGCCCCTTTTATTTATCCAGCTCATCCATCGCGGATTTTACCATCGCGGAAATCTTTTTGGCGGCCTCGTCCAGGGGAACAAGCTCCGGGGAATCCGCGGTCCTCAGCTTAATCTCCACGTTCGGAAGATTCTTGTCGCCAACAGTCACACGGATTGGAAACCCTATCAAATCCATATCGTTGAATTTAACTCCGGGTCTCTCGTCCCTGTCATCAAGAAGCACTTCTATGCCTGCTGATTTCAAAGCGTCATAAAGTTTGTCGGCGGCATCCTTCATGGCATCCTTGTACTTGATTGGAACTATCGCAACCTGATATGGAGCGACAGACATCGGCCAACGGATTCCCATGTCGTCATGGTTCGCCTCGATTATGCTGGCCAAAACACGGTCCACGCCAATACCATAGCAACCCATTGTCGGAACTGCCGTTTTTCCGTTTTTGTCAAGATAAGTCACATTCATTGATTCGGTATACTTTTTGCCCAACTTGAAGATGTGGCCAAGCTCGTTACCCTTTGTGCTGTAGTAGGTTCCGTTGCATCCGGGGCAAGAGCACTTGTCGCCAGATTTTACAGTCCTGACATCAACATTCATCCAAGGAGTGTAATCCCTATCCGGCTCCAAATGTTTGATGTGAAATCCCTCTTTTCCTGAACCTGCAATCGCGTCGTGCATGTCGTTCACAGTCAAATCCTGAAGAATCGGACATTTTACGGTGACTGGACCAACAAATCCATGGGGGGCACCGGCAATCTGCAAAATCTCGTCAGCTTCGGCAAGGGCAACCTCACTGGCTTTCAGCGCACCCGCAAGTTTGGCCTCGTTCACATCCAAATCCGCGCGGATAAGGACACAGACATAAGAGAGCGGATAGAATTTGATATTTCCTTCGACCTTTGATTTCAAATCCCGACCATAAGGCGCACTTTCCATGTCCAAAGTGGAATTGATGACCCTATAAATCAGAGCCTTGACGAACATTTTTGGAGTACAGCCAAAGAACTTCTCCATATCTTCTATAGAAAACACATTCGGTGTAGCCACTTCCTCAATCGGCAGGTCCGTTTTTTTCTGCGGATTTCCGTCGTTGTCCACAGCCACATCCGGTTTGCACGAAGCCTTCTCAGCGTTTGCGGCATATCCACATTCGGGGCAGAGAATCAAAGTGTCATCGCCGATTGGGCTTTCGACCATAAACTCCTCGGAACCGGAGCCACCCATGGCACCAGTGTCAGCTTTTACCGGAATCACTTTGAGACCGAGACGCTTAAAAATTCTGTGATAAGCGCGGGCATAAGCCTGATAACTTTCGTCAAGGGATTCGTCATCGGCATTGAGTGTGTAGCCGTCCATCATATTGAACTCGCGGCCACGCATCACTCCATACCTTGGCCTGATTTCGTCCCTGTATTTTGTGTTGATTTGGTACATGTTGATTGGGAGCTGCTTGTATGATGTAAGTCCCGCGCGGCAGATTGCTGTGTAGGCTTCCTCGGCAGTCGGACTGACAACCATATCCTGCCCGCCACGATTTTTTGCGGTAAGCATCTGTGGTCCCATTGTCTCCCAGCGGCCACTCTCCTTCCAGATGTCGCCCGGAACTATGACGGTTGGCTTAAATTCCATCGCGCCACTGTTGTTAAGTTCTTCCTTTATAATGCTTTCAAGTTTCCTGTAGGACCTAAGTCCCATAGGCATGTAGGTGTAAAGACCGTTGCCAAGTTTGCGAATCAAATCTGCCCTCATCATAAGCTGATGACTGGCGATAACAGCTTCTGCAGGAGCCTCCCGCAGTGTCCTGAAATGAATCTGAGATGTTTTCATGCAAGCTATTTTAATGATTTGAAACGAATGACACAATAGAGGATTAGGAAAGTTATTTTAAGTGTGGGAGGGGGAAGCCTCCCCCTCGCTACAGCCCGCAAGCGGTCTTTCGCTACCCCTTCAAGCGGGATAGCTCAATTTTTTTCCGCCGCCGTCGCTACACTCCATCGGAAATGATTTTTTATGCCCGCG
The DNA here is from genome assembly GCA_002392275.1 of Treponema sp. UBA3870. Lineage (GTDB taxonomy): Bacteria > Spirochaetota > Spirochaetia > Treponematales > Treponemataceae > Treponema_D. The sequence continues at coordinate 13,335 of DGGQ01000112.1, read as the reverse complement.
AGTTTTTACGTTTTTTTGCAAAGCAAAAAATGCGAGCCTTCGCGAGCAAGTAAAAACTCGTTAGCAAGCGTCAGCTTGCGACCAACACCCAATAGCTTGCGACTTTAATCTTCGCCCCTGGACAGCATCAGATTCGTAAGGATTCCCAGAATCAACGCACAGGCAACGGTTCTGATTTCAACCTTTCCGAAACTTACGACCATGCCACCGACACCCGTAATCAAAATCACGGACGCAACAAAGAGGTTCCTGTTTTTGTTCAAATCGACGGACTGGAACATCTTGAGTCCTGAAACGGCAATGAATCCGTAGAGAGCGACACAGACACCGCCCATGACGCAGCTTGGAATCGTCTCAAGAAAAGCAACGAGCGGACTGATAAGGCTGAACACAATGCAGAGCACTGCGCATCCCCAGATTGAAACTGTAGAAGCGTTCCTTGTGATTGCCACACAGCCGATTGACTCGCCGTAAGTTGTGTTCGGACATCCACCAAAGAATGTTGAAACGATAGTTCCCACACCGTCGCCCAGAAGAGTGCGCGAAAGTCCCGGGTCCTTGAGCAAATCCTTTCCGACAATCGCAGAAAGGTTTTTGTGGTCCGCAAGATGCTCGGCAAAAACAACAAAGGCAACAGGAACATAGGCCGCAAACAGAGTAAGGAAGTATCCACCGGTCAAGCCCTTAAGCCCCTCGGAACCGCCAAGCATGAAAGTGAATTTCGGGAAAGAGAAATAACCGCTTACCGAAGAAAAATCCAAAGAAGCCAAGGCACCGTAGTTGATTACGATGAGCGCAGGATTTTTTGTCACATAACCGATTAGCGCAAAAATCGACGCAACAACATAGCCGGCAAGAATACCCATGATGAACGGAATCAGGCGACCAATCTTTTTTCCGTAAGTTGAGCAGAGCATCGTCACCGCGAGAGTTACAAGACCGCAAATCAGGGCGACATAAGTGCTTCCACCCTCAACGCTGGACTTCATCAAATCACCAACCGCATTTCCCGAAAGACTCAGCCCGATGATTGCGACAGTCGGACCGATAATCACAGGCGGCATCAACTTGTTGATCCATGCCACTCCACAGAATTTCACGATGACAGAAATGATTATATAGACAAGACCAGCCATAAGCGCACCGATAATCAATCCCCAATAGCCGACGGAAACGGATGCCGCACCGCCAAACGCACTGAGCATTGAACCGATGAATGCAAATGAACTTCCCAGAAAAACCGGACTGGAACTCTTTGTGAAAAGCAGATAGACGATTGTTCCCACGCCAGCACCAAAAAGGGCCGCAGAAGCAGAAAGTCCGTTACCGACAATGGCAGGAACCGCAATGGTCGCAGCCATGATTGCAAGGAGCTGCTGGATAGCAAACAAAACCACCTTCCCGAACGAAGGCCTATCCTTGATACCGTAAATCAGATTCATTATTTTTACCTCTTGCGGGACAGTATAACAGGAAAGCTTGAAAAAGTAAGACCCCAAATTTCGAATCACCAGCACTTCGACAGTCTCAGCACAATCAATCTAGTTCACGGGATTCCATTAAACAAATGAGTTCTCTGATTAGACTACAACGGAATTTTCTACACTTTTTTAATTTAATGGAACTTCGAGAAACTTCAGTTTTAAAGGTTACATTAATCCATATCTGCAAGCAGTTTATCTGCCTTGTGGTCTGTAATCATTTATCTCCCATCTGCATACAAACCTGTCACTTTCCGGCAAAAAATGCTATCTCTCTGAAAAAGGGAACAGCGGTATGCTGTCTGTGATTTCATCCGAATCTGGGCGTGCATGAACAAAATCCAAACGGACTATCTGTGCCGCAAAATCAAATTCCCATTCGGGGATTTCTTCCGTCTGAACATTTAGATTTCCCAGCCAGTATTTTTTTTCGCTTTCATATTTTCTTTTAATTTCGCCTTGCGATTCATAGTATCGTCGAGCGACAAATGGGTTCAGGATTCCACCAAAACCATTGTCTTCTATATAAACTGGAGATGCAAAAGGGTTGAAAGCAGTTTTTTTGAAATACATAAAATAAGTGTCCCTGTATATGTTTTCAATCAGATAGTTGTAGGAAATGTGGCCCACTCCTTCCGCGTTATAAATGTTTTCGCCCATGCAAAAATATTTTCCATCAACAAACTCAAAGTTTCTGAAATCAAGATTGTCCCATTCCGCAAACTCACGCTCATAGATTTTGTTTCCATCCCCGTCCATAAAAAATTCAAGATAATGGATTTTCGCCTCCGGATTCATAAAGTCGCCTTCCGTATATATTTTCCCAAAGAAAGAAATACCTTCATCCGTAAATTTCTTTTTGGCAAAAACATGGCAGAGGGCCGGGCAGTTTTCATCCATACTGTAGCAGCAGATAAATTTTCCGTCCGCAGAATAACGCGCAATATAATCCGTGTTATCATTTTCCATGTACACAGTAACAAACAGATTTTTTCCATCCGAATCCAAAGTCCACAGTCTTATTCCTGAATCTGCATATTTGTGCGCCCACAAATTATTGTATTCCAAATCTTTTGAAAACTGAACAATCGCCTGTTTTTCAAAACTTCTTCTGATGCTGAAATAAACATAATCACCGCAAGCGGAAAGGCCTGTCAGCTCATCGTTTTCTTTTGTAAATACTGTTACAGACTTTACAAGATTTCCGTCCAAATCAAACGCGAGGAGATACAAATCCCATCCAGTGTCATCAAATTTTTTCTGACCGTTGAATGCAACGTAAACCCTGTCACTTCCGTTGAACGCATAGCACTGCTCCTCATAGGCGTGTTGATTTTTAAGACTGTAAGCCTTCGAGCAGACAATTTCTCCGTTCTTGATTCTGAAAAAAACGAAACGGTTTGTAGAAAAACAATAATACACGGTAAGAATTATTTCATCCGGTCCAATGGCATAAAGTTTCAGAAAATCGTAGTGCGAATAATTTTCATCGAACTCATAATTTTTAAACTCCTCCAAATCAATTCGGAGCGTGGACTCATATTGATTTTTCACATACTTGTTAATAAAAATCGGACTGCCGTTGGAAAAGTCGTTGGTGTCCGAAGCAAGAACAGCCTCATAGACAGTGCTCCCATAAGAAGCCGAATCCATCAGCATGGTGGTGTAAGATGGAAGCACATTTATTTTGTCCGAAGAAAGCTCCGCATAGTCGTACTGGGCAAACAAAAGACCCACATTCAAAAACAAAAACGAAATAACAACAAAAATCTTTTTCATAATTTTCTCCTGAGAACTCAAGAATCTGATTCTGAACATACGCTAATGCTTCAATCATAAAACACATCCACTTCTCGTATTCTACATTATTTATATCAGAAAAACCTATTCTTTTATAGGGTCTTCCGGATTAGCATGCCCCCTCGCTTTTCGCTACTGTACAGCTTAATTTTCCTTAACAATTTTCCTCAACACCTCATTTCCCGCAATAACCTTCTCATCCTCTGGAATCGCAAATATAATATCCAAATCATAATCCTGATTCTTGTTGATGAAATTCTTACATGCGCAGATTGCCTGTGTCCACGCTTCTACAACCGGATAGCCGAATATTCCAGCGGAAATCAAAGGGAAGACAACTGAGTGAATATCGTTCTCACGGCACAATTCAAGCGAACGATTGTAAGCACCATAAAGTGCCTCCTCTTCTCCATGTTTTCCATCCAGATATTGCGGGCCCACTGCATGAATTATGTATTTGCACGGACAAGCGAACCCCGTTGTAATTACCGCGCTGCCTTCATCACAATGACCGATTGCATTACAGGCCACCGTCAACTCCGTCATTCCCGCCTTTCTGAAAATTGCACCGCACACGCCGCCGCCAGCCCAAAGTCCAGAGTTTGCAGCATTCACAATTGCATCTGCCGGAATGTCCGTTATCCCTTTTTGCTGGATTGTTATTGCGCTCATATTAACCTCTTATATTTTAAAAAGAAATTTTTTCTCCATCATCCACCAACTCAAACCGCCACTTCTGTTTTACATCAGGATATTTGACATGATCCACTTCGGACAAAAACATTCCCTTCTCGCGAATCCAAAGTGAATTGTGGCCGTAGAGCCGTCTGTAGACAACGTACTCCTCCTTTGTTTCCGAGTGATATGCAACATCCTCGACGATGTAATATTTATTTTTAAAATGCCTGTAGACTCCGTGGATTTTAACATTGCGCTTTTCTTCCGCCATTTTTGTTCCCCTTATTATGCAACCTGCATTGTACATACTGTAAATGTTTGTATTTTATCAGAAATCATATCATGTGGAGTGGTTGTTTCCAAAATGGAAACTACCGAATTCTCAATACCCCTAATCGCTCATCATCAGAGCAATACGCTCCTGCAACTCTGGACTAAACTCTGACAGGTCATCCATCGTAATGACTTTTTGTTTTATCAGGGAAATGATATTCCAGTCGAGCATACTGCGTTTCATTTCGCATATAACGCCAACTGATTTTTTCTCTCTGTCAATGATTTCACTTGCTTTCCAAAAACGATCTGATTCACTTTTGTTTTCATCGTTTAGAATCTTGATTATCTTTTGATTCAGTTTCGCCATGTATTTTTCCTGCCAAGTGACAATCTTAGTACGGAACATCTTCCAGTCTGATTCTTTGCATTCTGCCATATTACATTTCCTCCAACTTCTTCAACAGTTCAGTTTTCAAATATTCATATCTCCGGTGTTTTTCTTCTTTTGCAAAATGCACTTCACGAAACTGTTCGGGATTGTTTTCATAGCGGAGTTTTTCGCCGCCAAACTGTTCGCTTGTCAAATCAAAAATACATTCTCCGCCAGCCGAAAGTGGGACCACATTATAGCAGTGGTAGTTTCCGCCATCACGAAGGATTCCGTAGACTTTTCCGCCGAAAATGTCCTGAGCCAAAAATGCCGTAATCGAGCATTGCCCCAAAGTTTGATTATCGCACGTCCAGTTTTGTCTCATCCGTGGAGCACAAGTTTCCGCACACCAGATTTCACTCAAGATGTCATACAGATGCCTTGGATTTTCTATTTTCTCAAAACGTGAATCCACCGGCTTACAATCCGCCATCTGCCAGCCGTAAAACTTGTATTGCTTCATTTTTGTTTGCCGCTCCTTGTTTAACAATGTTCGTTTGCAATTTGCAAATCGCTTTTTTATTATAGCACATGGAACCATTTAAAACCATTTTATTTCATCAGTTGGACAAATGTTTGAGTGTGCACTTGTATCATCAGTAGAAGATTTTTTTATTGAATCCATATCAGCAGGAAGCATCGAAGATAGAATCCAGTGACAACAAAAATGCTTCATCAAGACTCCAATTTGCCAACCTTGATTTATTTGAATGAAACGCCGTTGACTTTATGAAATTTTAATAATATAATGACAATTAACTTAATAACCATTAAATTAATTATCATTATAAGGGAGTTGCAAAATGGAAAAGTTTTACGACAGAACAAACGAACTCGAGGCTTTGACTCAAATTGAAACGCAGTCAAAAAAGACAGCCTGCTTTACAGTCCTCACTGGCCGCCGTCGAATTGGTAAAACGCAGCTTCTTAAGCATTTTATAAACGGAAAAAAAAGTGCATATCTCTTTACATCTCGTAGTGCAGAAAAATCACTTTGCGAGCAATGGCAAAAAACTTTGGAGGAAAGCATTGGACTGAAAATTTTTGGTAAAGTAGACAAGCTTTCAGCCTTGTTTGAACAGATAATGACATATTCACAGACAATTCATTTCACACTTGTAATCGATAAATTCCAGGATATTGAGTATATAAGCAAAAGTTTTTTCAGCCAGATGCAGAATATCTGGGACAGTCAGAAATCAAGCTCAAGAATAAATCTGATTGTCTGCGGTTCAATCTACTCACTCATGACAAAAATCTTCAAAGACGAAAAAGAACCTTTGTTCGGACGTGCAACGCATAATATTCACCTGAAGTCCTTTACACCGTCAGTCGTAAAAACAATTCTTCAGGACTTCAATCCAAAATACAAAACAGAAGATCTTCTTTGTCTTTACATGCTAAGCGGTGGGGTAGCAAAATACATCTTTCTCCTGATGAATGCTGGAGCAACGACAAAAGCAAAAATGATTAGTTCGGTCTGCAATATGGCATCCCCATTTCTTGTAGATGGCCGTGACATCTTAATTAGTGAAATAGGCAAAGACTACGGAATCTATTTTTCAATTCTTCAGGCAATTTCAAGAGGCCTCACAAGTCAAAGCGAAATAGATTCTGTCATCCAGAAAAACACCGGAGCGTATCTGCAAAATCTTCAGAAAGTATTTGGAATCACAGATCAAATTCGTCCGCTACTTTCAAAATCAGAAAGCCGCAATGCAAGATGGCAAATTGTAGACGAATACATGCTATTTTATTTCCGTTTTATTTATTCACATCAAGACTTAATCGAACTTGGAAATTACGACATGCTAAAAGAGTTCATTCTCCGCGATTACGAAACTTTCACAGGGAAAACTCTGGAACGGTACTTTACCGCAAAATTAAAGGAAGAAGGCAACATCACAAAAATCGGTGGCTGGTGGGATAGAAAATCAATGAACGAAATAGACATCATCGCTATAAACGACTTGGATAAATCCTGCACCATCTACGAAGTAAAACGGCAGGCTAAAAATATCAACCTTTCAAAAGTCCAGTCCAAAGCAGACACCTTCATGCAAAACTTAAATGGTTACACCCAAAAAGTTTCCGGGCTATCCATGGATGATATGTAAAACAACAAATTGACAAGCATGCATCCGGCTTTATGGCGAGATTTGTATTGATGGGTGCATTGTAATAATCTTTCTGCTCGTCTATATCACAGAAAGTTTTGAGAAAAATCACCAACACTCGACGCAGTACGGTACGCTACCCTGCAGCACAGAGTCCATCCGCACGAATAAAGGGAGCCTTGAAAAACAAGACTCCCATCGTATTGATTTGCAAGAAACTATTACTGCCCGGTCTTTTTTGCAGGACGGGTTCCACCGAAACTTCCTGTGTACCCTAATTCACGCAGGCGTTTCTGTGTCTTGATTGGAAGCTTGGCTCCTGAAAAATCAGCGGAACAATCATACCAACCATCAGAAAATTTAACTGATCTCAATGAATCAGGGATGATAATGTCTTCAAGATATTCTAAGCTACTTGAATTGCTTAAATAACATTTTTTTAATGACATTGGAAAATTGATGATTTTCGTTCCTGCTGGAATATCCTTAATTTCTGTTATCCAGTCTGGAATTCGCAAACTTTCATATTCAGATTTGCCTATGATTATATGTCCATTTTCATTTCCTCTTTCGTTATATCTACAATCACCTGGTTCCCATCCATCTTCATAGCCAAATTTTATAACAGAGTCTGGAACATACAAGTTTTTTACAGATGTACCACCAATGAACGAATAACCTAGTTCTTCCACGCCATCAGGAATTATAATTTCCGAAATCGATTCACATCCATTGAATGCATAACTTTCTATGGATCTAAGGTTTTGAGGTAAAACAATGGAGAACAAAGATTTACAATTGTTGAACGCAGAATAACCGATCGATGTCACGGTCTCAGGAATCTCTATAGAAACCAGCGATTCGCAATCTGAAAACATCCAATATGGGATTGCATCCAAATTATCAGGCAGATGAACTTTTTGAAGCTGATTGCAACCAGAGCATATGCTTGATTCCAAACTGGCTCCATCAGGAAAATCTATTTCTTTTAAACCTGAGCAGGCGAAAGCATTTGATTCAATGAGTTTAACAGAATCTGGTATATATATTTCTTCAAGGGAATAGCACATGTTAAATCCACCACAAGAAATTTTTTTTAAGTTCTCCGGAAGTTTTACATATTTTAATTTTTTAGCACCGTGTAATGAGCATATTTTTTCCACCGAATCCGGAAAAACTATTACTTCCAATTTTGATTTTTTATTATCTTCCTGGTAATAGTAATTATCTGTCTCAAAGAAAGTATCGGTTATCTCAGTAACAGGCATCTCTTCAATTTCGTCAGGAATCCTGATGCACGTTGAGTTTCCGAGATATTTTGTAAGTCTGATTCCGTTTCCGTCTCTCGTAAGATCATATTCAAAATCATCTTCCGTAAGCAATTCCGCTTTTGAAAATGCCTCCAAAGCAGCTTCAGATTCTCTTGGTCTTAATCTGGACTCTTGTGCAAAAAGATTTGCAGTACCCATGATCACAAAAAAAACGATAAGCGCAATTTTTATGAATTTCCTTATTGCCATTTTTATCTCCTGTTAAAAAATTTATTCTTATTGACGCTATTTCTTGGAGTCAATCTGATCTATGTAAGCATCCAGTTTTTCAAGAGAAAAATCACTGTAGATTCCGACCGCCGTAACAACCCCAGCAGCACTTGCAATATCATCCGCATAACCGATTCCAGGTGCAAAGTCCGGGATTAAATCAATCGGCAGAATGATATAACCGATTGCCCCGATGACAAGGGCTTTGATATGTGCAGGTATATCTGGATTATCAAGCGCGGACAAAAGTTTTCCCAAAACAGAAACAATTGCCCCCGCAGTCCCAGCAATTGCCTTCGGCTTGTTGCGTGTGGATTTTCGGAGCTTTACCAGAAGCTTCATCGCGAGATTCTTGTCGAAGTGCTTCTGGTATTTTTCGACGAGATCGGCTTCGGAAACTTTTTTGGTATCTGCGGAATCGTCTTGTTCCGAATTTAATTCTTCAATGAAATCTTCTGACATATTTTCCCCGTGGAATTATGATGATTTTCTTGCCTGTTTTACCAGTCAGCAAAGTCATTTCTATGAGTGTCCTCAGAAATCTTTTTAGCATTTTTCATATTCCCTAAATGTGTCTCGTCTATGTTATCAAGTTTGTTTTTGAAATCATTTATTTTAGAAGAAGTAACGGGAATCCCCAGTTCTTCCGAAAAGGCATTAACAGAATAAACATCCCCCCCCGCAGTAAAACGCAATATAATATCAGTTGATTTCATTCCCAGTTCGAGATAGTAGCGACTACAGTTGTTTGTGCTGTTGCGAAACCAATTAAAATACAATATTTTTCCGGGTTCTGGATTATAAACAAACAAGTCAAATTGATGTCCTTTTGGTTGTTCATGTCCAATTGCCGTCCAGTGCTCTTTCTCGACATACCTTCCTCTAATATAGTATAATTTTTTTTCATCTATCATATATGTTCTATGATCTAAATACATCGTATTTTTGTCATCAATATCCGTTGAAATATAATCATGGTAAATTCCTTCCATTAGGTCATCTATAAACATGTTCATTTCCATTCCCGTATATATTTTCTTTTCATCGTTACAATCATTCAATGTTACTGTACTCTTCCATTCCAACGCAAAAATTTCGTCCCATTTTTTGAGCATATTTTTCCATGTCTCGTTATCCTTACTGTCAGAAATTCTTTCAAATCGTTTTTCAATTTCATTCCATTTCAACATAGGGTTCATCTTTCTTTCTAACTGTTGTTTTTTAAATTCTTTTTCTCTATCAACCCTTTCCTTTTCCTCTTTCTTGGCAATTGTATCATATCCTATATTGATTGTATTTCCAGTTTCTTCAAATATCAGCCATTTAAAAAATTCCGCAGTTTTTTCTGATACCAAAGATGTATCTTCAATGGAGAGAAAAGATGTATCTTCAATGGAGAGAGTAATCTTTTTGTCTTCATTTTTAGCATTTCTAAGGATTATTTTTTTTAGTATTTTTCCATACTCATCTTTTTTTTCTACATAACGAACGGACGCTAAGTCTTTGTATTTTATGACACTTGTACCGTCAGAATCTTTATTTTCAACAACCAGGGTATCATTGAAAAAAAAGAATTTCTGTCGATGGAATGCAGAAGAATTGTAATAGTAAGCAGAACATGAAGACTTGTATTCTGTCTTTAGATGTTTAATTATTACAGAGTTTAATTCTCCGTTACTAATTTTAGGTTTGAACTGCCAGCAACCTAGATTGTCCGAAAAGTATTCCTTTATTTTTTTTGCTATGGTCTCCGCATGTGTAGAATCTTTGGGTGGAAGTGCTGGAGGTGGATTTTTTTTCAGTTCATCTATAGCTTCATTTAAGAAATCAGATATTTCCTTTGTAGCATAATTTCCTTTCAAATCTTTGGTCTCTCCGTTTTGCTTTTTAAAGAGAAGATGCCCAACATTTTTTGATTTTCCGAATAAAGAAGTTTTTTCTTCCTCTTTATATTCAAAACCTTTAATGTCTGAAAATTTTATAGCACCATTAAACCCTGCCAAGTATAATTTTTCATTTGTAAATGTAATTGTAGAATTAAATGTGAAAAAGCCCTTAGATTCCGCTACACATATACAAAGAACAGATAAAGGCTCCTCTTCATCTATTCCCATCATAGCAGAGTCCCATTTTTTTGCATCAAAATTTGGTGCAAGCAAGAATGTTGACAACTGAGGTTTTGTTTTTTTATAAATTTCATTCAAAATTTCTGTACTTGATTTTATTGATTCTAAAAACTCCATTTTAGTCTCCTTATTATTGATTTTTTTTATTACCTAATCACTTCACTTTTGTAATAGTTAATTCCTTATTGTCCTTTGTGAATTTCAGTCCTAAACTGCTATCAAAGGTGTAGTTTATTTCTGAATCAAAAGTTGTGGTTGATATTGAAGAATCATTTAGAATATTTTCAGTATCCATTATATAAAGCAATGTCCTATCCTCTGAAATCATAATACCAACTTCAGAAGGGTTTCCATCATCAACTGTTAAAAAAGCTTTACAAACAGGTGTGTCTTTGACATCCGTGTTTTTATGAGGATTTTTTTGATTCGGTTGGTAGTTAAATAACCAATTATAGAATTCTTGGAGAACTTTTCTAGTATTCTCAGTATTGTTGCACATATGTATACCTCCATAGTAAATTATTTTTTTTCAAGACCATATTCTTTTTATTGAGTTTATTGTAATATCAATATCTAATCCTTTATTTTTCCAGTTCTCTTTCCATTCATGTAAATATTTATCCAACTCAATAAGCAGATGTCGATATTCATAATTTTCTTCAGATATATTAATACTTGTATTATTGACCAGAGAATCAAAAAGATTATTCACTTTAACGAAACTCAAACCGTCCTCAAATTGTTGTGCATTTCTTTCTCTTAGTTTTGCTATAGGAACAATCTCGTCTACAACTGAAGAAACCACAGTAAGTATTTTTTCAATTTTGTCCATACAACATCTCCATTCATTTTTTATTCATATACTTCACCCCGAAACCTTGACGCAGGCTATTATCTTCTTCGTTGGATTTCCCATTTTGAATTTGTTTTTTGCTTCGATGATTGAATTTGCGTTGATGGATGTTGACTGGTGAACCACGGAACTTCCCGGAATCTGATATGTTATGATGTACTTTTTAGTTGGTTGTGCCATAATCACTCCTTTGGATGAAATCCCAAAATATCGGTATCAATATATTACACTCAAATATTGGTATTTGTCAATAAAACAATCCCGATATAGCGGTATCATAAAAACATGTTCAGGGATAATCTAAAGGAACAGATAGAATACAAGGGACTCATTATAAAAGAGGTTGCCGCTAAAACCGGGATAAGCAAACGGACTATAGACACATATGTTGACAGCCGGGCGGTAATTCCCAATGCGGAGATTGCTGTCAAACTTGCCGAAGCTCTGGACACGACAGTTGAATATCTTGTGAGAGGCAGCGACAAAAAGAGAACTCTGGACATTCCGAAAAAGGAGCGTAGAAATTGCGATAAATACAAAAAGATAATCGATGACTTGAATCAGATTCCGCAGAATGACCTTCCCATAATCGAAGCGATGATTCACGCAGCGGCAAAAAAAATATCGGAGCGGAGCAAGACATCAAAACAAAAGTAACGGGGATTTCATTTCCGCACTCTCTCGCAACAAGTGTGCATAGCACCCGATAGCAAAATGAGATGAACTTATTGGACTACCCATAGATGCTCAGGTCGAAAAGATTTTCAAAAGGAGGTTCTCAGCAATTTTTTTTCACGGAAATTTTTTAGCGAATCTCTAAAAAAATCTGCTTTTAGAGGTTCGCTTATGATAAAGGGGGCACCTTTTTTCCAATCCTACCCCAGCACAGTGCGCTCGATTTCGAACATCTGTGAGCGGTAGAGGCTGGATATGTTGTGTCCGTAATCAGCGAGCAGCTGGATTATGTTTCTCGGATGTTCTTTTGTGTCGCAGCCGTTCAACCTGTCTCCCGCATCTCCGAGTCCCGGCATGATGTATGCTTTTTCGTTCATCACAGGGTCAAGCCAGAGCGTGTAGCATGTGCAGTTTTCAAGTGCGCGTGTGATTCTGATTGAACCTTTGAGCGTGGAAATCGTGTTGAAGAATGCAATCGACTTTGGTTTTACGCCCTGCCCCAGAAGATATTTTACAACTGTCACAAGGGAGCCACCGGTCGCATTCATCGGGTCGGCGAAAATCAAATCCTTTCCGTCAAGCTGCTCCATATTAAAAAAGGACTTGTCCAAATCAAGAATGTATTCCATGTTGTTTTCACTCTTTGTGTCGTTTCTGCTGATTTTAAAAAGTGCGAACGGAGTGATGTAACCGTTGGACGAAAATTCCTCAATCTCTTTTGATACAATCATGCTTGGGAGGAGCGCACCACGGAGCATCACGCACATGACCGAGTTGTTGATTTTGTGGTCGATGTCTGGAATCTTGTGGACCGCATAATTCTGCACAGGAAAGTTTACCGGGGTCTTTACGATTATGTGTCCCTTTTTGTCGCTCGCCTGATTTGTGTATGCCATCCTGAAAAGCATTTCATAGGCACGCTGACTGTAGTAGATGAATTCCTGGTGGTCGGTGTTCACGTCACGGAGTTTTGCGATTACACGACTTGCCTCCGCCTGGGCCTGGATTTCGGTTTCAAAAGAGTAGACCTTGATTCTGGGATGCTTTGAGCAGATTTTCTGCATCTCGTGTCCCAATCTGTCGTAGCCCTCGATAATTTTTTCTTCGTTAACCGGCTCAAAATATTTCATTGTCTCACCGAACATCTCGTTGAGTCTGGCCAAATCGCTCTGGTCTTCCGCCGTGAGATATCCGTCCAAATCTTCTGCTTTCAAAATGATTTTGTTTTCCATGATTACTCCACCAATCTATTGTACAACACACGTTCACATAAAGCAACTTTCAAAGGGCAAAAAAAAACGCCTCCACAATATAGGAAGCGTTGCGAAAAGATTGGGACATACGCCATTCGGCGTTTG
>DGGQ01000129.1 GCA_002392275.1 Treponema sp. UBA3870 | reverse complement strand
GACGGAGTACGCGGCAGCCAATGGCTGCAGCCTGTATACGGCGCTGAAAAAGAACCTGAATGATTCGCTGTTCATCTGCACGGGAGCAAAGGAATTCATAGCGCTCATCGACAGGTTTGCAGCGACCTTTGAAAAACAGCCCATCTCGGAGCTTCTCGCATCCGTCCTGGACCAGAGCGGATACGAAAAAATGCTCCGCACGGAAGGCAGCCAGGAGAGGCTGGACAATCTCGCGGAACTGAAGCAGTCAATCTACGAATATGAAACGTCATGCGGGGAGGAATGTTCGCTTGAAAATTATCTTTCACATGTCGCGCTGTACACATCGGGAGACAGGGTGGCAACAAAAAATGCTGTCCGACTTATGACAGTACACGCAGCAAAGGGACTGGAATTCCAGAACGTTTTCATGTGCGGGATGAACGAAAATATTTTTCCATCAAAAAAAACGGACTGCAGGGCCGCTATGGAAGAAGAAAGACGGCTGGCGTTTGTCGCAGCGACAAGGGCAAGGGAGAGACTTTTTATAAGCGAAGCCGAGGGAGAAAAACATTCTGACGGGTTCCGCTTCCCATCGAGATTCATTTTCGACATGGACAAAAAAAATCTGGACATAGTATCACCGCCGCCGGATGATATAACAAGACGCGCGAAGGCCTACATCAAGACTTCGGAGGGCGACCTGGAAATTCTTGAAAAGATTGGCGACATAAAAATTGGAGATGAAGTTGGACACGCAATTTTGGGAAGGGGGACGGTAACTGAAATTGACGCAAAATCAAAAACATTCTCAATAAAATTCGAAAGCCTATCGACGCCCAGAAAAATTTCTTTCAGAGCGCCGATAAAAAAAATTCAGGACAACGAAAACTCTGAATAATCAGAATATGGATTATCCAGCAATTCCCTAGAACCAGAAGCGAATTCCAAGATTGACTGGAACTGCCCAGTCAAAAACATGGTCATTGCTTGTGTCGATTCCAACCTGCCCCGCCGCCTGTAAATAGATTTCAAGGAAATCCACAATCCATGCGTTGAGTCCAACCACAAAGCGTCCACCCACATAAAGGTCGCAGGCCCTGTCGCCCCTCACATTGAATGTAGCGCCAGCCGCAAGACCGGGACCATAGTACCAGTTCAGGACTCCGACGATATTTGGATTCGCAAGCCACCAGTCTGCGGTCGCTCCAACCCTGTGCACCTGGTTATTCCATATACCGACATTCACTGCAAACACCGGCGGAACATTCGGAATCTTGAACGTAATGGCAGTGTCACCATATCCAAACGGAGAAGGAACATACCCCCCCTGCACACCGATACCGACACTCCCGGACGCAAACATGCCTGCCGAGACAGAAACAGCCAGCGCGGCAAACACAATCAAAAATTTTTTGTTCCTCATAGAACACTCCTAAAAAATTTATTTCTTCCCCTGCGCATATTCCCACAGCGGATAGCTTCTCCCATTCTCAATAGCGACAGCGCTTGCGTGGCATCCCCTGAATGAAGGCTCCGCAATCCTGTCAGGACGCTGCACGAATTCAACACACCTGAGTTGGTGGCAGTCGCGGCAAGTGTTCTGCGGAAAATAATTGTAGCTCCCCATCCTGACCCAGTAGAGGTTCTGGAAATCATAAAGAAACATCTCCGGGAGCGGATTGAATTTTTTTTCGGCATCGTTCAGAACCAGGGATGTGTTCCCCAAATCAAGATAGACCTTCCTGTTTTTGCGAACCTCCAGCTCGTCAACAATTTTCGCAACAAGGCCGTCCGTCATTTTTCCCGACGCGCTCACGCAATAAAAATCACCGGCAAGCGATACCCCCGGATTTGATGAAAGCAGAACACCAAGCTGCCGGACCGTCTCCATGGAAAACTTCTCCACGTCGACATCAGAAAGGTCCACGCGCTCAACCCTGGCGAGGTCAAAACATTTTTCCCCGGCAGAAGAAAAGTTTTTTGGAAAAACTATCGCGTCCAGGTCCGCCCCATAAAAAGCGTAAGGCGCAATCTCCGTGACAGAATCAGGAAGAACGATGGAGCCTGAGTAGACATTGCCCCCAAAAAACTCGTCGGCGTTTCCACAATATAGCAGAACCCTTTTCGCTCCGCCAGAATCCGGGATGGTCTCAAGGAGAAGCCTTCCGTCAACGCTGTACCCGTTCTGCATATTTTTTTCGCCAAACGTGAAATTGTTCATGTACACATCGTAAAGGCTGCCGCCGGACGAAACGAAAGCCCCCGCCTCTATTTTTTCAATGCCGGGCGGAATGGAAATAATGTCGGCCGCAACAGAAACCGAAGACCTCATAATCCGCCGGGTGGTTTCGGGAAGAACAAGCTGGATAAAATATCCGCATATACTGTCGGGAAAAAGAGTCCTCTTAAGCTCCGGTGCGAACGTGCATCCCCACATGTTCAGGATGTAGTTCCTGTTGATTGCAAGCTCGCTGCCAGCGGAAAGAAGCTCCCCCATCTTCTGAAAAAAATCGCTCCCAAGCTCCCCGTGCAAATCTATCCTGTATATACCCCGGGGGTCCATGAGCTCCAGTTCCGAAAAAAAACTTTCGGTCGAGACGGAGACCCGCTTCATGGAAAAATCCGCGTTCTCGCCCACAACAAATCTGGAGCCGTCGAAATCAAAAAGATATGGGGTCCCGTAATCCGCATCCCTGTATCGCTCGACACGACGCTTCAGCTGGATCCTGAAATCAAAGTCGCCGTCAACGTCCCCGTCGGAATGGAACGAAAACTCTGTACGCCTGCCACTCTTTTCTGCCGCCGAGACAACATCGGCAAGAGGAGACCAGATTGATTTCTTTGCCTGGGTCCACCCGCTTCCGTCATAGACCATGCAGCTCAGGGAGTCCGTCACCAGGTCCTCGGCTGGTCTGGATGCATTGAACATCAGCATGACGGGATACGAATCCCTAGGCCTCCAGATTCTGTATTCGATTTCGGTCTCCCCATCATCAGGCTGCGGAACAGACTCGACCATGCCCCTTGTGTACGGATCCTCCACATAGTCCGCCATATCCTCGTCGTTCACCGCAATCTCGGCGACACAGGTTTCGTCCCCCTTTCCCCCGGGATAAACGGAGCGTATGGCCATCCTGATTTTGTCGTACTGCATGACCTTTCTCTGCCCGTAGAGGAAACGGAATGTCTGCTCCTCGCAGGTGTCATCAAGTGTCACCCTGAACGGCTCGGCCTCGTCCCCGAAATATATGTCCAAATCCCTGACGCGGTTCGACTTCCAGAAATTTTTGGTGTTGCCGTTTCCGTTTCTGAATGTAATTGAGCTCACGGAATTCATCCTGGTGAAGTGCATGACAATCTCCTGCCCGACACCGTCACCCGCGGCCCCCTCGAACCATGTCCCCCAGCCGCCGTCTCCAAGATTCCCGGGACCATAGCCATCCTCGAACGACGACGCCCAGATTTCCGCAAAAGAAACCTTTCTAGGCTCCATGGACCTGGTATAGTCAAGGCAAAACTGGTACCATCCAGCGTAGTCAACAGAATTCTGGCCGCACATGACATCCACGGACTTGAGATTTGGCTCCATGTCTGGCGGGGAAAGACCGTCCCCGGCATACGAAAAAATGTAAAGCGGACTCGCCCCCGCATGGATTTCCCTGAGACTCACGCATCCCTCGAACGGATGCCCCTCAATCGAAATCAGTCCATCCGGAAGACTCACGGACCTGAGGCTGATGCACCCACGGAAAAGGCACGCCGGGACAGTCAAAAGGGAGCCGGGGAGAACGACGGATCCAAGGTTGACCAGATTTTCCAATGCGCCGGGGGCAATTGTGGACTCCCCAAACTCTCCAGCAGGGACCGGGCATCCACCAAGGTCAAGCTCCACAAGCCTGTCGGGGAAACTCTCCACCATGGACCTAACCCTTCCAAGCCCCTCGGAGTCAAGCATCCAGTCGGCCTCCACGCGAACGCTTCCAGACAGAACCGGAGCAACAATCTGGGAAGTGACTCCAGAACCGGCAAGCGCGTCCGGGGTATCTATATTTCCGTAGTCATACTTCCTGCCGCACGAAAAAAACAGAATGCCGGATGCCAGAAGAAAACACAGGCCCCCAAGACCTACCTTGCAGCCCATCCCGTCACCCCGCCCTTCTTTGTGCCGAACACAATGACAACCTTCTTGCAAGGAACTCCCCGCTCGTTGAACCGCTGGGCAAACCCCTTCTCCTCAATCCTCGCGAACGCGTCCTCCTTCACATCGTCCAGGGCAATCCCCCTGTCAGCCTTCAGCTGGAAGACATAGCCAATCGACCCGCCCGACCCGTCGTCCACGGTAAACATCACGTCGGAGTTGGTGTCGCTGGAAACGTCATCGCCGACAAGATTGGCCACAACATGGAACACCAGCTTGTATATATACTCATAGTCCGGCCTCGGCCCCATGTTCGCACCAACAAACATCGAGCAAAACCGTGCGACAAACCCCGCGACATTCCTTGACGCAAGCAGACCCCGCAGCTGCTCTATCTCGGCCCCGCTTCTGGAAATTGTCCCCGCGCTGGTAAATTCGGCAAGAAGAGCCTTCACCATGCCCTCGACAATCTCCGCGTTAGGCATGGCGAGCATGACGGTGCCGTTCTCGTCGTCCCCCGTCCGTGTGAGGTATCCGCTCTGGTAGATTAGGGGAACAAGGTCGTCCTCCGTCCACCGGTACTCCATCAGCTCCTCGCGGTCAACCCTGAGCCCGTAGAGTATACTGAAAATGTCGTAGCCCTTCTTCCTGAGCATGTTGACAAGGACATTGGGCTGGCCCGTCTGGATCCAGAACTGGTGCCTTATGTCCCCGGACGCGAAGGCATCGGCATCGTTGAAGTCAAGGCAGTTCATAACGCTGTAGGGATTGAATAGCATGTCGCCGTCATCGGAAAACCTGTATCCACCGTACCACCGGTCAATCAGGGAGAACACCGCATCTCCGTCCACCGTTGAAGCGGAATCCCCCGAGCCATCCCTCGCGCTGGAAAGCAACCTGTGCACGTCCATCTCCGAAAAGCCGCAAAGGTCACCGAACGCCGGGTAGGTGCTTATGTCCTTGAGCTGGCTGGACCCGTTGAATATATTCACGCTCGCAAATTTGGTCACGCCGGTGACGAAAACGAATTTCAGATAGAAGTCGTTGCCCCTGAGCGCGGAATAAAATTCCCTAAGGACCTCCATGTTGTGCGGCTCCATGTCAGTGAATAGCGCATCCAGAACTGGCTTGTCGTAGTCGTCAACAAGAACCGCGACCGGCTTGCCAGACTTCCTGTAGGCCTCCTGGATAATGCGCTCAAACCTGCGCCCATAGGTCGTCTGACACTTGGGCCTCCCATACAGCTCCTCGTGCCTGGAAAGGAAAGCCTCTACGCCGGCCTCAATGGACCCCTCGCCGGTGTACAGACCAGAGGAAAAATCCACTCGCAGGACCTCGCAGCTCTCCCAGTCCTTCTCCATCCCCTCAATCGCAAGGCCCTCGAACAGATCCCTCCGCCCCCTAAAATAAGCGTCAAGCATCGAGACGAGCATGGTCTTTCCGAAATACCTTGGCCGGCAGAAAAAATACCCGTTGCCGCTGTGGACCAGCTTGTACATGAGGCCGGTCTTGTCAACAAAAAAACAGCCCTCCTCGCGGAGCTTCTCAAAATCCTGAATGCCTATAGGCAGCCTGCTCAAAAAATCCATGCCTCCAATTATAGCAAAAACGTAAAGCATTTTAAAGCCACGACAGAAAACGCCGATATATATAATAGAAGAAAAGTAACAATTTGTTTCCAGCTCTGCACAGAGCCCTGTGGAAAAAATCTCGGGAAAGTAACAGAATGTCCCGCTCAACAGCTCCCGTAAAGCCCGAATTTCCAAGGAAAAACGCAGAAAGGTAACAGAAAGTCTCCGAATGGTAACGGATTGTCAAAAACCTTCTATTAAATTCAATTAGAATTCAATATTTAAACAATTAGAAGTAATGCAGTGGAAAAGTGTAAAAATGCATACAAAATGTTACCATGTAAAATAGGTTATACATTAAGACTAAATAAAGTAATATTTAGATAATTTTATAAGTTATTATCGTTCTTTATATTTCCTTTTGAAAGTTTGTTCAACAAACTGCACAAACATTGTTTTGGATATAGCGTTCCATGTACACCAAGCATGGGATTTTGCCAAATCAATTGGAACCTCCCATATCATTTTAGAAACCGGTTTCCCCTGTATGCTTGAACCAGATTAAATGTTCTGGCAATATTGATGATTAAGCCTCCCCAATTTTTTTTCATCCTTTCTTCATAAAGATGCTGGAAGATTGTGCTGTGCCAACGCTCTCCTAAGAGTTATCACATGAATTCAAGATTACCAGTGAAATTTTTTTATAACTAAAATTTTAGAGACCTGCTAGGTGTGATGAAAAAGTATTACAGTTATTAGCTTTCCCTAGCTTCAGAAAAGACAGCACATCAATAAACTGAACCTTATACAATATTCTAAAATGCTCGAAAGTTTGTTTAACAAACTTTTCTAAATAATTTTATGCCCACTCGATGTCCTCTTTTCAAGGCAGAAAATCATCCATTTTTTGGAAGACTCTTATTTACGGAAAAGCAGTATTGAATGTGGACGGATGTTACAACGCGCCCTGGGTTTGTTGAACAAACTTTTTTGTATGAAAAGATTTATGCTGATGGAATACTCCGCACAGCTTGTTGATATGCAAAAAAATTTAATTTCTGCCGAAGACATCTGTTTATTCGATAGTTACTGCCAATTGCGTATATAAACAAACCTGTGTATGAAGTTTGTTTAACAAACTTTCTTATTGGCGGGGGATTTCAATAAGGCTATGCTGTATATCTTATTTTACCTTTTTTTTCCGGCTAGCAGAACAAAAAGATTTTGCTTCGGTAATATGGTGAAAAAAATTTGTTGCAGCCTTAGTATAAATAGATCCTGTGTTGTAGGATATAGTTTCTCCGTAAAAAATGTATATACCCAAACGGGGAAGGGGTATATATTGTGAAGATCTTTTTTTTGCTGATTTCTTATTTGATATAGAAATTAAAAAGATAGTGCGGAAAAAGGTGCATTTCTTTCTGATTCCATAAAGGGCATTGCCTTTGCTTTAGAGAAAACGGCGAACGAAAAAATTACCCATGCAATATTGAAAGTGTGATAAAAGCAAATCTTTGACGGAAGATTATGGAATATATGGATGGAAAAGTTTCAATGATTTTTTGATAATTTCCAGCGTAGCACAGAGAAATAGAATTGTGATTTGATGATACTGGTACTGAAACTGAAGATTCCAAAACTAGTTATATTCAATACCAACTAAACGATCCTTGTGGAGTTTGACCAGGATGAATGAAAAAGAATTTTGAAACTCTTTAAAAAATCTAGGGATGCACGTGCTGGCAATTTGCAACCATAAGCAGTACCAACATGCAGTTCTGGATGAGCATGGGAATTATTCTGCTGCATAATCAATCACTCAAATAAAATAGGAGATTGAAAAACTGTCTGCTTTGCCACGGTATTTAAATCAATGAGAACGCAAGCGGCGCAGACTCAAAATAACACCGGAATGTTTGTAAAGGGTTCGGCTTGATAGATATAATGACCCGCTGGCTTCTTGTGAAAAACATTCAAATCACTCTTCCTTTTGAAATGGATTCTGCAATTTAAGTTACTTTTTTTGTTTGTGCATTCCATAATAGTGGCGATTTTTTCTAAAAATAATTGGGAAATCTTTATAATAACGGGGTGCCATAGAATCTGTTGACCATATGACATGAAACTGCTGAATTCTGATAATAGCTGGACAGGTGGAGACGAGAATCTTATTTGTTTCAGAGATTATATTTTTTTCGTACTGATTGTGAAAGGATGCGAAAATTAACATGAAATATTTGTATATATTGATGAATGTCTCTTACACAATCATCAGCCATGCAGCAGAGAATTATGTTGCCGCACAGCATGGTGTTATGTTCCCATAATATATCGTAGTCGTATTTTATACTGTTTTACATCATTCTTGTACAATTGCTAATGCATGTATACCAATTTGTTTCTGCATAAAATATCTTGAAAAAAATTATACAGTCATTACAGGGACTTCACTTCCGGTGTCCCGATTTAGGAGAGGCTTGTCGTGCGTCCCTTTAACCGGAAAGATCTCCATTCAATCAAAATTGCACTTGAAAGTGACAACGATTTCTATAACTCAAGTATAAGATTGGATATAACTAGGATAAATCTTTTTTGCTCGTACAATATTTTTGGTACATGGTCTTCTAGAAATATTATTTTCATTTTTACGACCACTATGGATTTTTATAGGGCAAGGGAAACTGCAATGATGGAAAGAGCGGGAGGATTATTGTTGATACATCAATCTGTCTGGATACGAATGGTTTCTGATGTACGAACCACAAGCGCATGAACTGTGGTATTAAACTAACATAGGATTTAACAAAGGTATGGAATGTTCTGAGCGCAGTTTCATATAAAATGTAAGCAGGTATAAAAATTTTGCATTGAGGGACATTGGGATGATATGGAACTCATTACTGGAGATATTTTTCTTTGCTTCGATACTTATGAATTTTTTTTACAGGTAATAAAAGAAATGCTGTTTATCTCTTCTTCTCTTGGTTATACAGGAAAAGTTTGAGGAATGCTGGCCTGCAATCCGTGATAGTGCGACAAAGATGAAAGTATTGCAGAAAAAAAGGGACTTGAATGATACTGGGAAGAAAGCATTTTTGCAGACAAGCATTTATGATGTGAATGCAGGGGATGTTGCAACACCGCGTTACTTTGAATTGAAAAAAGTGCTGAACTCGACAGCAATACCTTGTAAGAAACCTGCGAGCTGCGGTGCACAAAGTAAATATTAGTGGGAAGTGCTTTTATGATTATAGTGAGAATGCTGTAAAGATACAAACATGGATTGAAATAATTGATTGTATGATGTTTTAGGTTTTTAAGAAATAGAATAGCGTTTGGGATACATTAATATAAACAAATTGTCTTATAGCTTTCTGTGTTACATGCCATATGTTCTCTCTCGAAAACGAAGGTGTAAGTTGATTGCAATGCAGCAATTGTAATGTACTTTTCTGATTCCATTCCAATTCTGGCTTGTCTGAATGGAAAGATACTTGGTCAAAAATTATAATTGGAACTGCATCTGGGATTTTTAATTTTTATATTGTGAACAGTAGAAGGGTAAAA
Source organism: Treponema sp. UBA3870 (assembly GCA_002392275.1). Classification (GTDB taxonomy): domain Bacteria; phylum Spirochaetota; class Spirochaetia; order Treponematales; family Treponemataceae; genus Treponema_D. The sequence continues at coordinate 2,918 of DGGQ01000129.1, read as the reverse complement.
CTTGGTGCGTGGCAAATATAAAGCTTGAATCTGCGATAGGCAAGAAGATTTTTGGGGATGGCTAGGTTAAACTTGAAAACGAGATAGGAAAAAAGCTGCTTAAATAAATTTAGGATATTTTGATACTGAATTAGCATTGACCATTCCATTGAATTGTAGAATTTTCCATTCGCGTAACAAATTTTTGGGATGATACAATAAAAGCACGGTGCCTAAATTAGCGAGAAATAAGGAGAAAGCCGGTAAAAAGATGCAATTAATTTTTCATGGACAAGGATTTTGTTGTTTCGGATGACATCTGGAGTTAAGAAAGTGTGCGTACAGTATAACTTGAATTAGAGGCCTTGGCTGGGGTGAGAAAAGTTCGGACAGGGAAGAGCGAGCAAGTTGTCCGATAATGAAATTCAGAAAGAAATTGAACGTCTGAGAATAGAAAATAATGGGCTGAAAGGTGATAGTGAAATACTGATAGGCGTGATGCTTGTTTTCATACAACCTCGTTTCGAAGGGAATAAGTTTTCAGCGTGGAGCATGAAATCTTTTCTTCCAATCAGTGAAAGAAGTTTTTTACAGAGGAAAGCCGAAAGTCTAGCAGATGCTGTTCAGTGAGATTCACAAGGTTCTTGACAAGTCTAATGAAAACAGGAACTACAGCGTTGAGCGAATGCTGATTGTGCTGGAGCAGAGACGAATCATTCGTTCATTTCCTGCAGCAAAATGAGCGATGATATGCGGAGAACTTCTGCATATGGACAGATGAAGTCCGTCCGGGAATCTATTAAGTGGCAGTGCATAATCAGGCAGGACTTCACGGTGAAAGTTCTTTGAGAAAGTCAAGACAATAGTCTGGAGCTATATATTCGCCTATGACAACACAATGCAAGTAACAACAGTAAATTCTTGTGTGCATCCTCCTGTTGTATACAAGGAAAAGGCTGTATCTAAGAAAGTGGTATTTGGCATTTCCAGTTTAGAACTTACTAAGAATCTATATGTCCAATGAGATTTTAAAATAAAAATCTGAATAATGAAAATAGGCATAAGTTTTTTCTGTAGGATTTTACAGAAAGATAGTATAGTAGATTTTGTCCAATTAACCCGCCAGCTCATTAAACAGCCATAATGAGTTTCTATCAGGTGGAGGGTTGGGAGGGGATTTTTCGTAATCCCTTGCGAACCATTTCTCAGGATTCCTGTGCTTGAAAAGTACTACGGAAATTTCGGAGCAGGAGCTGGAGAATACCCTGTTATCTTGTCCTGTCTCGGCTTTCAGAATCAGGAACAGCAGATGGACAATCAGGGGTCTTGGAGTAGAGTTTTTCTTCCCAGCGTTTTTTATAAATGGTGGCGATTTCCAGCGGACTGGCCTCACACCTGTTTTTCAAGAGTGCAATTTTCTTTCCGTATCATTGTCGCGGGAGGCTACTTGGCGTAGCGTTACATATGTGTGATTCTTTTTCGACTGGCCGATTTTCATCTTTATAATTTCATCCCGCCTTATCGGGAAGCTGTCGTCGGACTTTTCCTTTTTGTCAGAAGAAATCACCTAGTATTCAATATTGCTCTTATTTCTTGTGACAAAGGAAATTGAGGACTCCGTTAGCTCCTGGAACTGTCTCTTGTTGAAGTAGCCTCTGTCGAAGATCGCGATGTCGTTTTCCGTAAGTCGAATCTGTTCAAACGTTGAATTTTCGTGCCTGTTGGCATTGGTGATGAAAAGATAGTCTGTGCAGGCAAGGTTGTGGTCGAACCTCGTGTTGATTTTTATCCCGTCCTTCGAGCTTCGGAATTTCGCCCAGCTGAAGTCGTTCATGTTAAGGCTGATTGTCGTCGTGTCGATGAGTTTCGGGCTCTTCTCCTTCCGACTTCCCCTGCTAGTGGGGAATTTGTAGTGTCCGAGCAGGTGGAAATAAAATTTCTGGAACACTTCGCAGGGGCGCTTTTCATTTGCGTGCGCAAGGTTTGTCCTCGTGATATGCTTGATGGCAACGGCATGGTACAGGTCGTTGTCGATAGCGATCGTCTCCTCGATTGTGCGTAGTCCCTCAGTTCGGTAAACTGCGCAACCATCATAGCGTAGAGCTGAGTTCATGCCGTAAAATGCCGGTAGCGCTTGTCCACATTTTCCTCGGAGCAGATTTTTCCGAAACCAAGTCGGTCCGCGAGTGCTAGCAACTGTGCTGAAATTGTGATAGATTTGTACATAAGTTAAGTCCTTGCCTGTAAAAGATTTGTGGTAGAACCATTAAAGCAGGGATCTTAACTTTTAAAAACCCATGTATTTTAATTGGACAGAAGTGATTTGTTTTAGCGGTCTAGTTCCTTGCAAAAATGCAATAAAATTGAAAAAAAAACTTATTTTGCTGTTCTTTTTTTTAATTTTTTATTGAATTAATTAATTTTAGTGATATAATACAAGAAAAAAATTGGGTGTGAGGAAAAGATGAAAGTATTTTGTGTCTTTATGCAAAAGGGTGGGGTAGGAAAAACAACTTTTACAAATGCGTTAGCCTATGAACTTTCGCATTATGGAAAGGTTTTGCTGGTTGATGCGGACCAGCAAGGAAATCTATCATATTTATATGACCATGAGTATAAGCTTGTGGACAAGGATAAGTGCTTCTTGTCTGTGCTGAAAGAGGAATCTGATTTGAAGGATGCGATTATACAGTGCAGACCTGAATCAGATGGCTTTAAGGGGCTTTATCTGTTGGGCACGCAAAAAAATGACAATAACCTTCGTTCTTATATGGAAACTGGATTCCGAGATGATCCACATTCAATAATGAAACTTATAGATGATGCAAAATCCCTGGGATTCGCATATATATTTTTTGATTTGCCACCTTCTTTTGGTTATTATGAAAAAATTATTCTCTCCAATGCTACGGATATTATACCAATAATTGAGCCAGAGG
>DGGQ01000148.1 GCA_002392275.1 Treponema sp. UBA3870 | reverse complement strand
GAATTGAAGTAGGATGTACGAGTTTTCGGAAGAAAATTTTCTGAGTAAACGGGGGGTCTCGTTATGGGACTCCCCATTTTTTTTCTGGACGCTTTGATTTTAAGGATTCCGGAGCTAAGCCCGAGACTGACATGTATTTATAAAACTTGCAATTGAACCATTTACACATCCCCATATTTTTGTTAAGGTTTTTATGGGAACCTCGAAAAACTTCAGTTTTAGAGCTCTCCTTATAAGTGGGGGTCCAAGCTATGGGAATCTTGTCCGCAAAAATTAAAAAGCATACGGGGGGGGGTATATCGGTCCTTCCGTTTTTGATTTTGACTCTTTTTGTCTCCTGCGAGCAGGCCCCAACGTGGGATGAGCCTGTCAGGGAGTATTTTGAATATTACACGGAAACAGCTGAAATCGGTAGCTATGATATTGTGCAGCCGTATCTTGTTGACAGGGACGGAAACATCTGTCTTTCAAGTGACGGAGACAAGGATTTGACGCTCTATGCAAGGAATCCAAAAAAATATACGATTCTTTCAAGCTGGGCCGCGAACGAGCCGGGAACAGGGAGTGTCACGATAACCCAGGATTCGGATGACCCTACGGTTTTCCATTTGAAATTCTCACAGGCGTTTCTGCTGAACCACGAGAGGGGCGGGGACATTGGCGGGACAATCACGCAGACGGAGACGGTCTCCCAACGTGTGTTCGAGAAGGAAAGTTACAGACTGAACATGAGGTGCAACTCTGCGCCGCCGGAAATAACTGATGCCGCCGTTATGAGCATGACGGACTCCGACGGTTCCCAGACCTATGTTCTTGCGTTCATGCGTCCGGGCAGGGCTTTGTGCCAGTCAAATCTGCCCCTTGGAATCCACCATGACATTGTTTCCATAACAATCAACGGAGAGACCCTCCCCGTGAGCATATCCGATGCCGGAGTTATGAGTTTCCCGGAGGATAGATTCACCACCACAAGACCAGAGAGTCTTGCCGCAATCAACAGAAAATTTGAACACTCAAGCCAGTCCGTGTATTTTCTTTCCGGCGAACCAATTACTGATGGTACAAAATCATACACGATAGGCTTCACTGATGAGGCGGGGCTTTCCACTTCAACCACCGTTGACACACAGGTTCCCCGTATTTGTGCTCCTGTGGTCAAGAACAACGACGGAAATGTAATTTCTGCGGGTGCGTCGCTTGGAATTCATACCAATCCTGGAGAGAGTGGAAGCACGGTGACAATAGAAGTGCCGACCATGGACGAGACGGACAGTCCTGTTGCTGACGTGAGCCTCTTCTGGGAGCTTTATCAGGTTGATGAGGAAACTGCCGTGGAGACAAAAATCGGCCCGGATGATTCTGACTCTCCAAGCACGGAGAATGTTTCCGTAAGGATTCCGACTGAGGGATGGTACAGGCTCAGGACTTGGGCAAGGAAGGGTGGCTACAAGGATTCAGCTGTGCTTGACTATAGGATAAATCTTGAGTACGCGACGCTCAATCCACCAACGGTAAAAAATCTGGAGGGCTCATTGCTTTCTCTGGACCCTGCGAACAATCTGCTGGAATTTGATTCAGGAAAGAATTACGCCACAGTGAAGATTTCACCACCGACAAGCGCGAGTGACGGCACATCGGTTTCCGGGGCGACAATCAAATACAAAATCAACAGGGGAACGGAAATCCTGAGTGATACAGTCGAACAGAGCGGTACAAGCGAAGTGAGCCTTAACTCTGCGACTCTCGGCCAATGGTTCCTTACTGTAAAGGCAAGCAAGACCGGCTACAATGACTCCGAGGAAAAATCTTACCGCATAAAAGTGTTCTCAAGCGACATCTGGGTGAAATCTGCGGGTAACGGTGGAAATGATACGACGGGCGACGGCTCTTCGGCGGCTCCTTTTGCGACGGTTCAAAAGGCTGTGAGCGAATTTGCTTCTTATAATAAATCTTCGGGTGACTATAAGATTCATGTGTCGGGCACAGTGACAGGAAATCAGACCATAAGCAATGCTCTCAACGGAAAGGCTTCTAAACTCACTTTGATTGGGGAGTCGAGCGGAACTCTGGACGGAAATGGCAGTGGAACCGTGCTCAATGTGACAAGCAGCGTTCCTGTTACCATAAAGAGCCTTGCGATTAAAAACGGAAATGCAATCCAGGGAGGTGGAATCAATATAGCTTCTTCCGCTACCGTTACGCTTGATTCGGGAACCGTGATGGAATCTAACCAGGCCACGAACTATGGAGGCGCAATCTATAATGGCGGTACTCTTAACATGACTGGCAGCGTGAATCTTTATACTGCGAGCAACTCGGAGAAATATAATGATGTTTATCTTCCAAGCGGAAAGTATATAAATATAGTTGATTCTTTGAGTGCTACGACGGCCGCGACGGTCACTCCTTATCAGTGGAAGCGCGGGACCCAGGTTCTTTCTGGAAATGCCACGACCACGAACTGCGGAAAATTCAAGGTGAGTGCAGACGGATGGAGCGTTGTGCTTCACGATTCAAAGGGAAAAGTCGATGCCCCTCTGTATGTCAAAAACGACGGTAACGACAGTACGAAAAAGGGCGGAACTTCTAGCGATGCGTACAAGACAATTTCTAAGGCTGCCTCCGAGTGCTGGGACTCAACAAAGGGCTACACAATCAACATTGTGGGGGAAGTGAAGGGTACTCAGGAAATTCCATCAACCGTAACGACAGCAAAGGCAAAATCCATAACGCTTACAGGAGCGTCAACCCCTGTTTTGAACGGAAATGGCAGCGGACCTGTGCTCAAGGTGTCAACTACAGTTCCAGTAACAATAACCAGCCTGAAGATAACTGGTGGAAAAACTGACTACGGGGCCGGACTTTGCGTTAATAGTGGGACCGTAAAACTTGGAAACGGTGTGGTGATAACTGGAAATGAGGCTTCATATTATGGTGGTGGTGTACATGTCGTGAGAGGTGCGAAACTCTTTGTATACGGTTCGGCACTCATCGGGGATGGAACGACTACGGCTGCCTCTAGTGGAAATAACGCGAACTCGGCTACTATAGGTGGCGGTGGAATATCAAACTATGGAGCTTTATACCTGGGGTACAGCGATGAGAGTACACCTGTGGCTCTTACAGGCGGTGTGAAGCATAATTATGCAACCTGGGGAGGTGGCATACGCACTGGTGAAAATGCTACAGTCCTCATTAAATCCGGCAGCATATCGTACAATGGCTGCGCTAACGGTGGCGGAGGCATCTGTCTGTCTAGTGGAAGTGTTACAATAACAGGCGGAACCATTGAAGGAAACCATGCCGTAGGAGGAGGAGAAGGCGGTGGTGGAGGAGGAATCCTTTTTAATCAAAATGCTACGAGCCTTGACTTGCAGGGCGGAACCTTTACTTCAAACTCAACTGGTTCTATAGGTGGCGCCATCAATGCGCAAAAGACTTTCAGCATGAGCGGCGCTGTGTCAATCACCTGTTCTGCACAAAAGAACAACGACATATATCTCTCAGCCGACAGCAGCAACAGTCCTTCCGTGAAAATAGACGACGATTTCTCTGGAACTGGAAGTTTCTGGATTAGCGGCAGTTCTTCTGTTTATGCCGAATCATATTATGCGCTCACAGGCTCAAAGGTCTCCTCATATTTCTGCAAGTTCCGGGTCTTTAAGAGCGGTACTCAGGACTGGACCATACTCACTAGCGGAAAGATGGCGAAGGCAAAGTTGATAACGGCATCCAATGCCGCAAGTTTTACTCCGGTAAGCGGTCAGGTCTATAATTTTGTTCTGGATGAAAACATGTCATCCGATGATGTAAAGGCATTCCTAAAACAGATTTGTGACAAGACTGTGACCACTAATCAGATAGGTGCAAGCTCTACGCTTGATCTTTCCAGGCTGAATGTCACGGACATAGATCCAACTTTACTGATTCCAAACACAGATAATAGGCTGGAGCAAAAGTTTCAGACAGTGATTCTTCCACCGAATATTTCACAAGCTAATATGGAGAGCTGGTGTCTCCATAAGATTTTGGGTGCAAAGAATATCGTTGTTCCGGCGGAGTCAACTTCTTGGTGCTCGGTTGATGGTGTTGTTTACAACAAGGCGAAGACAAAACTGATTTGGTATCCTCCCGAAAATCTTTCGACAAATTGGACTATACCTACAGGTGTCACGTCAATTGGTAAAAACGCCGTTTCCTATACCAAATATCTCCAGGGCATCACAATTCCCACGTCCGTGACATACATTGGGAACGATGCATTTTATGAGGGCTCGCTTGTAAGCATAACGGTTCCGTCAAGTGTAACACATATAGGAGATGAGGCGTTCTGCTACTGCTCGGAGCTGAGGACCGTAACTCTTCCGAACACCTTGTCCTCATGGGGAATTCGCCTTTTCCAGTCGTGCAGTCGATTAACTACGATAAACATTCCTTCTTCGGTTACGACAATCGGAGGTGATATGTTCCGATGGTGCTCCAGCCTTTCTAGCATAACAATTCCTTCTTCGGTTACTTCAATTGGAACAGAGGCTTTCGCGGGAACTGCACTGACATCGGTGAGTATTCCTTCCTCGGTCACTTCTCTTGGTCATGGTGTCTTTGCGGATTGCAACAACCTTACAAGCCTGTCTTTTGGCGTTACATCGGGATGGACTGCCTATGCTTACAACGGTCCCAGCACTGGATATTCCACAACTGGAACAAGCGTCAGCGCAGGCAGTCTCACGGCTAACAATTTCAAATCATCGTCAGGTTCATATTATAGCAGCAAGCTGGAGCGTTGATGGAGGAAGATTACGAGGGGGTAAATTCGTAGCGTTCTACGTCTCCAAGAAGATGTGTCGGTTCGCTCTTTATTACAAGGGTCGTCTTGACATTTATCGCTTATGTGTCATAGTTGTAATCGTCGGGAGTGCCCTTGATAAAACCATTGGGCTTTAAGCATGAGGGACTTAAAGATTTCGGCAAGGGCTGTTATGGTTTATGCCACAGCAGCCTTATTTTTCGCCAGGTGCGAAGTCCATTTAAGCGTATTCTGTTGGACTACCTAATCAAAATATGCATTATTTTAAAAATCAAGTATTCTCTATCATCTCTTCCGCACAATCTCCCTAAGGTGTCCATCGATTTTTGTGTCGCGGGTAAATCCGTCGTCGTCGTACATTTCGTAGCGGTCTCCGTCTCCAACAAAATCTGCCGGTGCGGGATCCAGAAAATCAACCGACCTTGCTGGTTTTGCAAGCGGGACAAGTTTTCCCTGGCGGACAAAGAACACGACCGAATCGAGCGGAACTTCGACAAAATGTATTCCTTTCTGTAGCTGTGCCTGTGCTGCTTTTCCCTTCCTCCATGTCACCTGCGTCATGTTCTCCGGTAGATAGACGTAGCGACCTGTGGCGTTCTGTTTGTAAACCGGGGCAATCATTATTCCGTCGCCCACAAGAAGCTGGTCCTCGGTCTCACGCGCAAGGCTGTCATCCGGCCAGACAAAACTCAATGGTCTGAAAAGCATGGTCCCGTTCAGTGCGGCTTTCATGTATTCGCTGTAGATGTATGGAATCAGGGCGTATCGCAAGTCGAGTATGCTCTTGAAATCTTCTGGATGCTCGAAGCTGTAACATTCCTGCTCCCTTGTGTTCCATGCTGAATGGTTTCTCATAAGCGGAGTGAATGTGCTGAATGCGGTCCACCGTAGAACAAGGTCCCTGGTGCTGCTGTCGCCGAATCCACCGGTGTCGCTTCCCGTGTAAAGGAATCCGCAGAGGTTTAGGGCCGGTAGCATTTTAATCTGCATCTCCAGATGGCTCCACCATGAACAGCAGTCTCCAGTCCAGATTCCGCCGTACCTGTGCGCCCCGATTGTAGATGCGCGTGAATAGAGGAGCACACGTTTTTCCGGGAGGATTTTTTCAAGAGCGTCGGATGCTGCCTTGGTCATTCTGCCGCCGAACAGATTGTGAACTTTGTCATGGCGGAATCTTTTTGTGCTTCCGTCCTTCTGCGTCATTTCGTGATAGAACCTTTCGTAGTCGTCCTTGCGGTTGAATGTGCTTCCTGAAAGGGGGGTGAATTCAAAGAAGGAGTCGATGTCAAGATTTTTTCCCTCCAGGGACTTGATGTGGTCGAATACTTCCTTGAGGCTTTCGTCTGAATAGAACATTGCTGGCTCGTTCATGTCGTTCCAGAATCCCTCGATTCCCAAATCTGTAAGTGTCCTGTAGTTCATGCCGAACCAGCTGGCCGCCCTGTCGTTCAGGAAATCAACAAAATGGGAGCGACCCGGCCACACACCGGCAACGTATTCGCTTCCGTCCTCCTTTTTGCAGAAGAAGCCTTTTTCGTGGCCCTCATCGTACACGGAATATCCTTCCTTTTTTTTCACACCCGCGTCGATTATTGGGACAAGCCGCACACCTTTTTTTGCAAGCCCTGAGACAAGTTTTTTCATGTCGGGGAATTTTTTTTCATCAACCGTGAAATCCTCGTACTCGCTCATGTAGTCAATGTCAAGGCAAACCGCGTCAAGGGGAATGTTGTTTTCCTCGTAGCGCCGCACAACTTCCAGGACATCCTTTTCCGTTCTGTAGCCCCATCGGCTCTGCTGGAATCCGAAAGCCCATCTTGGAGGAATGTAGCTTTGGCCAATCATTTTTCGGAACTGGCGCGAGATGCTTTCCAATGGAAGAAATCCGTCTTCGTCCGCAGTTATCGTGTATAGATTTACCCCTGTTTCATCGCATGTCACTGTGATTGTGTCGCTCTCCGTCCACCCGATGTCGAAATTGATTCTGGATGCCGTGTCGAAAAAAATCCCGAACGTGCGCTTTCCGAAAACGATGAAAAAATTGTGCGCACCATACATTGAATGTGCGGACTCGTTTTGGGAAGGTTGGTCGCAGCACCAGCTTATGTACTTGAATCCACGCTTGTTCATGCCACGTACAGACTCGCCAAGACCGTAAACGATGTCCCCGCCGTCCATAACGAATTTCCATTCAAACGGAAAAGCCGAAACCAATGTCCCGACCGGAACCTGCTCCACTTTTTCCGAGACATCCACCAAAACCGCGCCAGTGTCAACTGGCTCACCAAAACTGCATTTCGTAATCATGCTAACATTATACATGGTTTCCCGAAAAGCGTTATGTCCAGATTTCGCTAAAAATCAGAATTTATTCACATTCTGTTGAGCGTGGTCAGATTTTCAAAATCTTTTGAATCGTCTGCGCGTCGATGGCCTGTGTGAAAGTCGCTTTACGTTTCGGCATTGCTTTCCTCGTTTTTCAGGCTGCGCTTGTTTTCGTACATCTCCTTGTCAGCGCGGTCAAATATCTCTGACACAAGGCTGTCAGTTTCAGGAAGATATTCTGCCATCCCTGAAGCCATGACCGGTCCCGAGCCTGATTTAAGGTTTTTCCTGATCCGGGATTGCAATATTTTCATAAGCTCGTCCCTGTTTGAATAATCGTCGCCCCTCAGAAACACAACGAATTCATCGCCACCGATTCTGAATACCGGGCTGTGGTCAAAGATGTCGCAAAGAAGCTCCGCGGATTTTTTTATGTACTCATCACCTGCCGCATGGCCTTCTGTATCGTTTACTGTCTTCAGGTTGTTGGCATCGCAGACTACAAGTCCAAATGGGAGATAATCCATCCCGTTGTCGATGTTTGTCTGGACCGATTTTTCCAGCTCGCTGTATGCGGTCTTGTTTTTCACTCCCGTAAGCTCGTCACGCCTTGCAAGTTCCTTTTCTGTGTTCAGAGCCTTGAGGTGCAGCTTTTCCCGTGTCACTTCGTCATCTATATTTTCAATTCCAATTATGTAATGGGAGCCGTTGCTTGTTTTGCGGACGGTCATCCTGACGTAATGCGTTTTTTCGAATGCCAGAATTCTGTAATCAATACTACAGCTTTTCTGTGCCTCAAGCGCGGTGATTATATGGTCCCTGTCGATAAATCCAAGCACAATGTCGCGGTCGCCCACATGGACGATACTTGAAATATCATTTATGGCTTCCGTAAAAAAATCATCCCCCGATTTCTGCATGTCCAGCTTGCCGTAGATGTTCCTGCATTCGTAGCTGATGTAACTTGAGTTCACGGCATCGACATAATATATTACATCGTAGTTGACGGCAAGGAGTTCCGCAATCTGGCTGAACGTGACATGCTTTTTCTGATTTTCAAGGCGCATGTTCTCGGCGGTGATCTCATCGTCTATATCCTTTTCGCTCAGAATGAAATGTTTTTTGTCGTTGTCGAACTTCACCGTGAAATGAAAATACCTTGGCCGCCCATCCACCATAAGCCTGTATTTGTAGGAGTATGATTTTTTACCTTCCAGATTTTTTAGCATCGTCTCTTTGCGGTGCATGTCCTGGGCAAATTCCCTGTCATCGGGATGAACGTATTTTTCAATATTCACCAGTGTCTCGGCATAAAAATCATTGCCACCGACCGGAACGTTCATGGACTCATATTCCTTGCTCGTCGCAAATTCCCGATATTCTCCCGTCTCAATGTTGATGAAGTACAGCGCCTCGTAATCTTCCGCAAGGCTTGTCGCGATGCTGTTGTATATCTTCCGCTCCCTTTTTTCCCTTTCCTCAACAAAGGAGTTGATTACACAGATTCCGATTATGAGTCCCATGGCATAGAAAGGATATTTTGGATCCTGTATCTGTAGTATCAGAAACAGTCCTATGACCATGCCCGTGAATCCGACCGTCATATAGCGGACTTTTTCTCCGCCATTTGATTTGCGGGCAATATGAAACATGCTTGCCGTGGTCAACATGTAAACGGCAATCTGCAGTATAAACGCTATATGCCTTCCTGAGTGCGCAATGTATTCATGGTCTGAACTTAAAGAAAAAATGAAGGGGTGAAAATGGTTGACCGCCAGATATGCAAGTCCAAGCGTGAACATAATCCACACAACGCAAAGCTGGATTTTGCTGCGCCGACCCTTTTTGTCCAGATAGGCGACTACATATCGAATCCATATAAGCATGGTCAGGAACATGAATGTAAAATACAGTATGCAGACTGAATACAGCAATGGGAAGATGCTCTGCGTGTCGTGATGCTCATACAGGATTCCCCATGCCGTGTCCGTAATGAAATAAAGATTTGCCGCCATAAGAAAATGGCTGTAGCGGACTTTTGCCCGGAGTTTGTAGTCAAGCCCATTTGATCTGAGCCTGAAATGCCTGAAAGCATCTCGGTTTATTATGAGGTTAAGAACCAAAGCCAGCACGCTTATGATTGAGTAAAACATTGTGTTGTCAAAATCCTCCTGACATATAAGGGCATCTGTAAAAATTCATTCTCATGATTTTTTAAGATTCCATAAATCAATCTGATTTCATTTTTTCTATGATTTGCTGCGATTTTTTCTTAACTTTCTTTCAATATTATACATCAATTATGCATTTTTTTGCAATTAAAAACACGGCGCCTTTAAAACTGGCATGAAACAGGGGGATGCAGGATATAATTGCGCTTTTCGGAAACTATGCTATACTTTAAAAGAAGGAGACAGAAAATGCCCATAAACCAGCACACTTCCACACCTCAGAAACGTCTTGAAAGCCTTATGACTGCCCGTCTTGAACCCGGAGCTGACAAAGGAAAAATCGACAGGCGCATCTGGGATTCCTTTGGCGAAAAATGGTGCGTAATGTTTACCGATTTGAGCGGTTTTTCCAGGGGAACGGAGAAGTTTGGAATCATCCACTTCATGCAGATTATTTTTGAATCCGAACGGCTCATTCTTCCGGTCATCGAAGATTTTGACGGATTTTTAATCAAGAGCGAGGGCGACAGTCTGCTTGTTCTGTTCAAGCGTCCAGAAAAGGCACTTCTCTGTTGCAAAAAAATCCACGAGATTTTGCATGAGTACAACAAATCCAAAAGCGAGGAGGAGCAAATCCTTCTGTGCGTAGGTCTCGGTTATGGTGATATTTTGAATATCGGTTTTGCGGATGTCTTTGGTGCCGAAGTGAATGCCGCGAGCAAGCTTGGTGAGGACACGGCAAAGGCATGGGAAATCCTTGTCACCGAAAACGTAAAGAATGAAGTCGAAAAAGTTTCCGCTGACATGGACCTGTCCTTTGGTTTTGAGCATATTGATTTTGTCCCGCCCGGAGCAAATCGTGCCTACAAGGTGAGATTTTAGAGACTGCAATTTTTGGTGATTGCAGGAAAGATATGTGGCCCTGGAATTGCGGCATCACAGCCCCATTGTTTCCCCGTATATCAGCACCGCATTACGGACGCACTCTTCGCATGGGCACAGGGGGTTTCCGTCTGTAATGGATTTTAAATCCCTGCACTTTATGGCTCCGCAACGCTCACGAAAAGTTTCCTGGATTTTCCTTGCAATCTTCAAGGTTCCGTTGCCTTCCGTCTTGAGACCTGCTATCATTCCGGCTCCGATGAGCGCACCGCATGTGGCTTCAAGATTTCCCATACCGGCGCAGAATCCTGCCGCAATTTGTTTTAGCTGTTCATCACTCAGACTTGTCTGGTCGGCCAAAGCAGCCGTCACCGCCTGGGCACAGTTGTAAGCTCCCGACAGTTTCATCCTGACCGCATTTTCCGCTCTTTCTGTCAATGTCATAAACTCCTCCTTTCCAGTGGCAGACAATGTTTATGTTGAAGTGTAATAAGAATTTAATCTTAATGATGCTCCCCGTGGTGATTGCACCTGACCGCGAAATTAGGTTTGAGCTCACCTCTCGCAAAAAGTTCCGCCGCATCGTCGGCACTTCCCGTAATTCCCGGCATCTCCTTTAATCCTGCTTTTGCGATTGCATCAATTGCACCCTGGCCTCGGTTTCCGAGAATCAGAGTTTCCACTCCAAGACTTTTCAAAAATGGTGGAAGAGCGTGATGACCGTTTCCGCCGTTATCGATTACTTCTGATGAAACAATTTTCCCGTCCTCAATCTGATAAATCTTGAAATACTCGGTTTTTCCAAAATGCTGGAACACGTTCCCGGTTTCCTTTTCGTAAGTCACTGCAATTTTCATATACACCTCATCTATTTTAAGGAAACACTGAATAATCCGAA